>CAWUTY010000045.1:0-7262 GCA_963925575.1 Candidatus Nanopelagicaceae bacterium | reverse complement strand
GGCCTTGCAGGAGCTGCCGTTGGTGTTGGTGACGATGGATTTGCTCGCGCCAAGGCACTCATTGAGGCAGGTGTTGATGTTGTGGTTGTTGATACTGCACACGGTCACCACCGCGCAGTATTAGATGCTATTTCGCGCATTAAAAAGTTTTCGCCAACAACTGAAATTATCGGCGGCAATGTTGCAACTCGCGCAGGTGCGCAAGCCCTCATTAATGCAGGAGCAGATGCAGTAAAGGTTGGCGTGGGCCCAGGTTCTATTTGCACTACACGCGTAGTTGCCGGAGTTGGCGTTCCGCAAATTACAGCAATTATGGAAGCGTCAAAAGCATGCAATAAAGCTGGCATTCCTTTGATCGCTGATGGTGGACTTCAATATTCAGGTGACATTGTTAAGGCAATTGTTGCTGGTGCGAATTCAGTAATGCTCGGTTCGTTGCTAGCAGGTTGTGAAGAATCACCTGGACAGTTAGTTGAAATTGATGGCCGCAAATATAAGGCCTACCGTGGCATGGGCTCACTTGGTGCGATGCAATCTCGCGGAGAACAAAAGTCTTATTCCAAGGATCGTTACATGCAAGACGATGTTTTATCTGAAGACAAACTTGTCCCAGAAGGTATTGAAGGCAGAGTTGAATATCGCGGCCCAGTTGCCGAAGTTGTACACCAACTTGTCGGTGGACTACGCAGCGGAATGGGTTATGCCGGCGCCCCTGATATCGAAACGCTGCGCCGTGAAGGTCGATTGATTCAAATTACCGCAGCAGGGTTACAGGAAAGCCATCCTCACGATGTGCTTCATGTGGCCGATGCTCCTAACTACACTCAGAAAAACTAAGGAGGACGCGCATGGATATCGAGATCGCACCAGGAAAGCGCGCCCGTCAAGCATATTCATTTGACGATATTGCCATCGTTCCCAGCCGTCGTACTCGCAACCCGGAAGATGTTTCAACTGCCTGGCAGATTGATGCTTATAAATTTGATATTCCAATGATGGCTGCGCCAATGGATTCAGTTGTCTCACCTGAGACAGCAATAGCAATCGGCAAACTTGGTGGACTTGGTGTTCTAAACCTTGAGGGACTTTGGACTCGCTATGAAGATCCCCGAATTCCACTTGGCGAAATTGCATCGATGCCAGATAAGCACGCTACTCGACGCATGCAAGAAATCTACAGTGCACCGATTCGCCCAGAGCTAATAAAAGAGCGCATCAAAACTATTCGTGACTCTGGTGTCACTGTTGCCGCTTCCCTTTCACCACAACGCACCGCCGAACTTCACAAAGCGGTTATCGATGCCGGTGTAGATATCTTTGTAATTCGCGGAACAACCGTTTCAGCAGAACATGTTGGCAATGATGATTCAGCGCTTAACTTAAAGAAATTTATTTATGAACTTGATGTGCCGGTCATTGTTGGTGGAGTTGCTACTTCAACTGGTGCACTTCACTTAATGCGCGCGGGCGCTGCCGGAGTTCTGGTTGGTTTTGGTGGGGGAGCAGCGCACACAACCCGCAAGGTTTTGGGAATCGAAGTGCCAATGGCATCAGCGGTTGCTGAAGTTGCCGCCGCTCGTCGCGAATACTTAGATGAATCCGGTGGACGATACGTTCACGTTATTGCAGATGGTTCAGTCGGTCGCTCTGGTGATATCGCCAAAGCAATTGCTTGCGGCGCCGATGCTGTGATGATGGGATCTCCACTTGCTAAGGCAACAGAGGCACCTGGCTTAGGTTGGCACTGGGGATCAGAAGCGCACCATCAAGAGCTGCCACGCGGTGAACGCGTAAATGTTGGCACCATTGGATCCATCGAAGAAATTTTGATGGGCCCATCACATACCTCTGATGGATCTATGAACTTATTTGGCGCGCTACGTCGTGCGATGGCAACTTCTGGATATTCAGACCTTAAATCTTTCCAGCGCGTAGAAGTCATTATTCACGGGGCTTAACCATTGAATTCTAAAAGCGGAGTCTTGGTCGTCGATTTTGGCGCGCAGTATGCACAACTGATCGCACGTCGCGTGCGCGAGGCAAACGTTTACTCCGAAATTGTTCCCTCACACATCACCGCTGCCGAAGTGACCGTTAAGAACCCAGTAGCAATTATTTTATCTGGTGGACCAGCAAGTGTTTATTCTGAAGGCGCACCAAAATTCGATAGCGAGATTCTGAAATTAGGTATTCCAGTCTTTGGCATTTGTTACGGTTTTCAAGTAATGGCGGCAGCCCTTGGCGGAGTTGTAAGCCAAACAGGTAAATCGGAATTTGGTCGCACTGAAATAAAAGTTGAGTCAGTATCGAAAATCTTTTCAACTCTGCCTGCCTTGCAAAGTGTTTGGATGTCACACGGTGATGCGGTTACGCAAGCACCGGTGGGCTTTGCAATCTGCGCACTAACTTCAGACACCCCAATTGCCGCCTTTGAAGATGCCACCGGTCAAATTGCTGGAGTTCAGTTCCATCCTGAAGTTCTGCACTCTGAACATGGACAAGCGATTCTAAAAAATTGGCTAATCAATATTGCTGGATGCAAACCAGATTGGACAACCGGCAATATTGCCGAAAATGAGATCGCCAAAGCAAAAGAGTTAATCGGAAGTAAGCGGGTTATATGCGGTCTTTCAGGTGGAGTTGATTCAGCGGTTGCGGCGGCAATTATTCAACGCGCAGTCGGTGCGCAATTAACCTGCGTATTTGTCGATCACGGTTTATTGCGCAGCGGTGAATCTGAACAAGTACAGCGTGACTTCGTTGCCGCAACTGGCATTGCATTAGTTGTAGTGGATGCGGTTGATCAATTTTTATCTGCTCTCAAAGGTGTGACTGATCCAGAGACAAAACGTAAGATTATTGGCCGCGAATTTATTCGTTCCTTTGAAAAGGCGGCGCGCGATATCGCAGCAGGTGGAGACGTTGAATTCTTAGTACAGGGAACCCTTTATCCCGATGTTGTTGAATCAGGTGGCGGAACCGGTACTGCCAATATTAAATCTCACCACAACGTTGGTGGCTTGCCCGATGACCTTAAATTCACGCTAGTTGAACCACTGCGCACTTTATTTAAAGATGAAGTTCGCCAAGTTGGACTTGAACTTGGCTTGCCTGAAGAAATCATCTGGCGCCAACCTTTCCCGGGTCCAGGACTTGGAATTCGAATCATCGGTGAAGTTACAAAAGAGCGCTTAGATTTGCTGCGTCACGCCGATTTAATTGCGCGCCAAGAACTTAAGGCGGCAGGACTCGATCGTCAGATCTGGCAATGCCCAGTTGTTTTATTAGCTGATGTGCGCAGCGTCGGCGTACAAGGTGATGGCCGTACTTATGGCCACCCAATCGTGCTGCGTCCAGTTTCTAGTGAAGATGCGATGACTGCTGATTGGTCGCGTGTTCCGTATGAAACTTTAGAGAAGATTTCGACACGTATTACCAATGAAGTGCGCGAAGTAAATCGCGTGGTGTTAGATGTGACATCAAAGCCGCCAGGAACGATCGAATGGGAGTAGGAACTCGACTATGAAAATAACTCCTGCGGTTTGTGCCCTGGCAATCGCCGCGTCTTCCCTAACAGTTGTTAACTCATCTGCCGCCGAACGTCCCACGTCGGTAGCAGGCTGCGCCAAGCCAACCTCAAAGGCGCATGCACCTGCAACGCTAAAGCAACCAACTGCCGTTGATAAAAAACTTGCAAAAACAATGACAATAAAAACTAATTGCGGCACCATCACAATTGAATTGAACCCTGCCGCACCACAAACTGTTACAAATCTTTCATCTTTGGCACGTGCCAAATACTTTGATGGCTCTTTCTGCCATCGCCTGACAACTGAAGGAATTTATGTTCTGCAATGCGGGGATCCATCAGCGCAAGGCAACGGTTCTCCTGGATCATGGAAGGGTTATAAAGATGAAAACCTTCCCACAAAAACAATTCTTACCTATCCAGCAGGCACGGTTGCTATGGCTAATTCAGGGCCCAATACCAATGGCAGCCAGTTCTTCTTGGTTTATAAAGACACAGCGCTGCCGGCGAGTTACACAATTTGGGGAAAGATCAAAACTGGTTTACCGCTATTGCGGCGAATAGAAAAAGTTGGTGCTTACAAGGTTGACCAAACAACAGGTAATGCTTATTACGCGGGAGATGGCCTTCCTATACAACCGATTGAAATTAAATCGGTAACCGTTCGATAATTTTTTTATTAGTTGGTATTAACGATCTTAAAAGCTTCTGCGATACGACCTTCTGGCAATCCAGCCATTGCAGCGTTGCGCCGACCCCATTCACGTACCATATTTTCTAACTCTTCATTATGAGAAGTTTGGGATGCATGTGCATGTAACGTTGCCATCTTTAAATCGAAAGTATCGGTTATATCAACCCAGTGATCAGGATGCGCAAAACCCATCACCCAAACTTCTTTTACGCGATGTGGTTGCAAGCCTTCGTTATCTAATAAATCGGTAAATGCAAAGGGATTACGTGCATCGGGATAGACGGCTTGAATTGCCGCTTCACCCGCTGCTAAGTGATCAGGATGGCTGGCACCGATTCGATCCCAGTTACGTTCGGGAGATTGGCAGAGCATGCGATCAGGTTTGCTAATTCGAATACGGCGCACAATATCTTTACGGAGTGCCAGCGTTGCTTCGAGATGGCCGTCGACATAATTTAGAAATGTAATATCAGTAACGCCGATTGCAGCCCCTGCCGCGCGTTGTTCGCGTTGGCGGATGGCAGGCATTTCTTCTTTAGTGAAACCAGATTCTTCGCCACCTTGGTCTCCATTTGTACAAAAGACGTAAGCGACTTCGATTCCCGCTTTGACCCATTGCGCGATGGTTCCGGATGCACCAAAGTCGGAATCATCGGGATGGGCGTTGATTACTAAAACGCGTTTGATCTCGGTATCTGCAAGCGGCTCCATGATGCGTTAAGCCTAATAGACTCCGCGCCATGGTCGATACAGATGCGCTGCTCGCGGGGCTTAATCCGCAGCAACAAAAAGCTGTAATCCATCAAGGTGCACCACTTCTGGTTGTGGCAGGTGCTGGTTCAGGCAAAACACGTGTTCTTACGCGTCGTATTTCCTATCTCATGGCAGCCCGTGAAGTTCGCCCCTACGAAATTCTGGCAATTACCTTTACTAATAAGGCTGCTGGTGAAATGAAAGAGCGCGTCACTGAACTGGTTGGTCCCGTTGCAAAATCAATGTGGGTCTCAACATTTCACTCTGCTTGCGTGCGTTTATTGCGCCAAGAAATCGAGCGGTTGGGCTACTGCACAACTTTTAGTATTTATGATTCTGCAGATTCGCAGAAGTTGATTTCACGTGTCATGGAGACCCTAAACCTTGATGCTAAGCGATACCCGCCTCGCCAATTTCAAGCGCTGATTTCTAACGCCAAGAACGAACTGCAGACGCCGTATCAATACTTATCGGCGGCACAGAACCAATTTGAGACCATCGTTGCCGATGTTTACACCATATATGAAAAGCGTTTACAGCAGGCCAACGCACTTGATTTCGATGATTTGATCATGAAGACGGTACAAGTTCTGCAGCAGTTCCCTGAAGCAAAGGCGCGCTTTCGTTCGCGCTTTCGCCACATCTTGGTAGATGAGTATCAAGACACCAACCATGCGCAATACATGCTGGTTAAAGAGTTGACTGGCTCCGAAGGTGATGGCTTTCCTATCGCCGAACTTTGTGTTGTGGGCGATGCCGATCAATCCATCTACGGATTTCGAGGTGCAACTATTCGCAACATCCAGCAATTTGAAGTCGACTATCCAAAAGCTGCCACAGTATTGCTGGAACAAAATTATCGCTCAACACAAAATATTCTTAACGCCGCTAACGCAGTTATAACCAAGAATGAATCACGTAAAGAAAAGAATCTTTGGTCTGAAGCTGGTGCGGGTGCGCCCTTAATCGGATATGTTGCCGAATCCGAATACGATGAAGCCGAATTTATTAGATCTGAGATTCGCTCGCTGCAAGATATGGGACACTCGAACCCAGGTGATACCGCAGTCTTTTATCGCACAAATGCACAATCTCGTATCTTTGAAGAGATATTTATGCGCGCAGCCATTCCTTACAAAGTCGTTGGTGGGCTTCGGTTCTATGAACGCAAGGAAGTAAAGGATCTATTGGCTTATCTGCGAGTGCTTGCCAATCCCAATGATGAAGTATCACTTCGTCGCATCATTAACTTTCCAAAGCGGGGTATCGGCGATCGCGCACTTGAAGAAGTCGAATTTTTTGCAGTGGCTCAAGGAATATCTTTCTGGCACGCGCTCTTGCGAGTCACCGAAGCCACTGCTGTTCCAAATAAGGCGGCGCACTCAATAGCGGAATTCACTGCGATGCTCACAGCGCTTGCCGTCTTGGTTGAAGCCAAAACTAAACCTTCGGTAATCATCGAGGCTGTTCTTGAGCAATCTGGCTTACTGACCGAACTCGAAGCCAGCACCGATCCGCAAGATGAGGTGCGGGTTGAGAACTTAAAGGAACTTGTCTCTGCATCAATGGAGTATGAAGAACGTTCCTTTGACGAACTTGGCGAAGATGAAGAAATTTCGCTATCGGGATTTCTCGAAAAAGTTTCACTGGTTGCCGATGCAGACGAGATTCCTGATGGCGTAGACCACGGCGGAGTTGTTACTTTGATGACTCTGCACACTGCAAAGGGTCTGGAATTTCCAACGGTATTTCTTACCGGCATGGAAGATGGAATCTTTCCGCATGCGCGCACCTTGGATGATCCAAAAGAAATTGAAGAAGAACGTCGCTTGGCCTACGTTGGTTTAACTCGAGCCGAAAAACGCTTATATATTTCGCGCGCCGAATATCGATTAACTTTCGGGACTCCAAAATATAATCCTGGTTCACGTTTTCTAGATGAGATTCCATCTGAACTTATCGAGTGGAAGAATGAAACTAAATCTAAATCTTCTTCAGGCAGTTCAGGACTACGTCGCAGAACTGCAACTCCTCCACCTCCACGCGCCACCGGTAAAAAATCTTCTGCCATGGTTCTTGAAGTTGGACAGCGTGTGTCACATGACACATTTGGTCTTGGAACAGTTACGGCACTTGGGGGCGAGGGCGATAAGTCAGAAGCAACCATCAATTTCGGCCAATATGGCGAGAAACGACTGCTGCTGCGCTATGCCCCAGTTGTGGTTTTGTAGTCTGCTTCAAGGATTAGGATTACACCTATCCGCTAGCACGAAGAAGAGCTAGTAA
>CAWUTY010000044.1:0-9278 GCA_963925575.1 Candidatus Nanopelagicaceae bacterium | reverse complement strand
TCTGACATGATTTCGACATCGGCAATATCGGGCACGTTGCGAATTGTGGTCTTACCAACGGCCAACAAGGAGGCGGCCATTAATTTCAGTACCGAATTCTTGGCGCCCGTAACAGTTACTTCGCCCTTAAGGCTGGCGCCGCCGATGATGCGGAAGCGATCACTGGTTGGGTTGCCCAAAGATGCCATAAACCAAGTCTACTTATAAGCCAATCTACTTATAGGCTAGGGCCATGGTTAATTTAACGCGTATTTACACAAAGACCGGCGATGACGGATCAACTTCTCTCGGAGATATGAGCCGCACATCAAAGAATGATTCACGTCTTGAGGCGTATGCCACCGTTGATGAAGCAAACTCAACTATTGGTGTTGTAATCGCAACGGATGAGTTAACCGATGAAATTCGCGCACTTCTGATCCGAATTCAAAATGATTTATTCGATGTTGGCGCCGATCTTTGTACACCAGTAATTGATTCACCTGCCTTTGAACCATTGCGCGTTCTTGAATCACAGATTACTTTTCTGGAAGAACAGATCGATAAGTACAACGCTGACCTAGAACCGCTTCGCTCATTTGTATTGCCATCAGGCACACCAGCTGCTGCTCACCTGCACGTGGCCCGCACAGTTGTGCGTCGTGCAGAACGCCGCACCTGGGCTGCAATTCATGGATTCGGAACTGGCGTTAATCCGCTAACTGCCAAGTATCTAAACCGTTGCTCTGATCTACTCTTTGTTTTGGCACGAGTTGCTAATAAGAAAATTGGAGATCAGCTCTGGGTTCCTGGGGCTAACCGCTAACTTTTTAGTACTGCGCGTGCAATTTTTTCGTCGCGTTCAAATACATAGAGGCGAGGTCCATCTTTAGTTTGGACAAGGTTTGCTTTAATCTCTGAAGTCGCCAATTTTAAGCGCATTAACTCACCTTCTATATAGTTATTAGGGGATGCGATCACAACTAGTGCGCCGTATTCATCTTCGTTGCCAACGCTCGGAGTTCGTTCAATAACTGATTTACCGCGCTTAAAAGCCCAGATCAAGATTAACGAGAGGAGTCCTACCGCAAAAAATCCGCCAAAACTAGATAAAAAAAGCCCATTATTTATTCCACCTAGCATCACTAACCTTCAGTCTTCTGATATTCAGTATTTGGCATCGGACCAGATGGTTCGCTTTGATTGCAGTCTGCATTAATCCTGGTAACTATTTGACCTGAACCAATCGGTTCAGGTGTAACCAGAAGAATTGTTACTAACTGCTTGGCGGCGCTGCGGGTAACTGATACCGAAACAGTGCCAAAGGTCTTTAGCGTGCGATCCTCAGCAGACGTAGCACCTACGACATCACCAGTGACTTTCCACCAGCGACAACCGGTTTCTGATGCAACGATAACGGCGCCACAAGTGAATTTAGTGCAATCCTTAATTTGTGAAGCCAGAGCAGTTTTGGCTGACAAAATGCCGATCAACTCTTTGGTATTTGGAACCTTCAGATACATCTTTGTCTCGCCGAGTGGATCAGTTTTAAATCCAACCGGTGGCCATTTTGGCGATGGAGAAGGCAGCTTCTTAGCTTCTTTCTTTTTCTTCTTTACAGGCGCTTTCTTCTTTGGGCTTACCTTTGGAGTTGGGGTGACTTTCTTTGCAGTACTTGCCTTTGGAGTTGGTGTGGGGCTCTTGGTCGCAGCCGTTGCTGGAGTAACTGTGATCGCTAAACCAAGTGCCAGAGCAAGGGCTAACTTCTTAGATTTAATCATCTTTGGTCATCCCATTTGAAAGTTCGTATTGAAATAAATAACCCGGCAATTAACCAGGCCAAGATAATTATAAATGTCCGACCAATTTCCCAATTACCAGCGACTTCACGGGCGGCAAATGAATCTGGCAAGAATACTGAGCGCATTCCCTGAGTCATCCATTTCAACGGGAAGATTGAGGCAACTTGCTGCATCCAGCCCGGCAAGTCCGTGAAGACAAAGAAGACACCACTAAAGAATTGCAAAATAATTACGACGGGGGAGACAACTGCAGATGCGCCGCGACCACTCTTTGGAACAACTGAGAATGCGATTCCAAGCGCGGTTGACGCGGCGCTGCCGAGTAAAATTAACCAGGTGAAGGTAAACCACTTAGCGGGATCGGTTGGCAAGTTAACGCCAAAGAAAAGGATTCCAGCAATTAGTAGCAAGAAGACTTGAATTAACATTGTTACAAAAACAACGATCACCTTGCCGATGAAGTAGCTCGATGCCGGCATAGGGGTGCCACGCAAGCGTTTTAGAGTGCCAAAGTCACGTTCTACCGGAATCATAATTGCGAGTTGTTGGAAACCAGTATTTACCAAGCCAGATGCGATCATTCCCGCAACGAAATATTGGCTAAAAGTTACGCCATCAGTTAATTCATTTGTGAAAACTGAACCGAAGATGCCAAGTAACATAATTGGAAAAGCCAAAGTAAATACAACGGATTCGCGTTGGCGCATAAATTGTTTGAGTTCTAGGCCACCGCGAGCAATTCCGATGGTTAGGGCGCTCGGAACTTTATTTTGATTCATCTTCGCCCCCGATCATCTCTAGGTAGATATCTTCAAGTGAAGCACGCTTGACTGTGAGTTCGGGAATTTCACCTGGAAAATCGGCGGAGACTTTGCCGATTAACGCTGTCGGATTATCAGTCTTCTCAGATTTAGGACCACTGGCACTTAGCCACGAGACGGTGGCAAGTGAAGTAGCGCGTCCACCAAGAAGTGCTGGCGTTGAGATTTCAATTATTTGACCCTGGCTAATTACGCCCACGCGATCAGCCAGCGCTTCCGCCTCATCTAGGTAATGAGTGGTGAGCAAAATAGTTGTTCCTGTTTTTCTTAAATCTTCAACTAACGCCCAAAATGCGCGACGTGCTTTGGGATCAAATCCCGTAGTCGGCTCATCTAAAAATAAAAGCTCTGGTGACCCAATAATTCCAAGCGCAACATCTAAACGGCGACGCTGTCCGCCCGATAAAGTGCGAATTAACTCTTTAGATTTTTCAGATAATCCCACTGCAGATATAACTTCATCAACATCTCTTGGATGGGCATAGTATTTAGCAAAATGTGTAATCGTTTCTTGCACAGATAAATCACCGGCATCAGAAGTCGATTGCAAAACAATACCTATCCGATTTCTCCATACTCGAGCCGCTTCACCTCTAATTGCAGGATCCGTGCCCAAAACCGAAACATCCCCGGCATCGCGAGTACGAAAGCCTTCCAGGATTTCAACGGTAGTTGTCTTTCCCGCGCCATTGGGGCCAAGCAGCGCAAAAATCTCGCCTTGTGTGATCGTTAAATCAATTCCGGCCACTGCCTGGGTGGAGCCATAGCTCTTCTTTAGGCCACGGACAGATATCACGTTGCTCACATGGCTACCCTGCCACATAGTTGGCAAAAGTGCGAGAAAATACCGTCATGAGCCCACGCCGTAATTTTCCTAAGGGTCGCCGGCCAAAATCTGAAGACCGAGATATTTCAACATCGAACCAAAGCATTGAAGAACATGCCGATGGTGATTTTATTGTTCGAAAGATCACAGGATCTAGTTCCAATAAACCTTATCGCTGTCCTGGTTGTGATCAAATAATTCCAATGGCGACACCACACACAGTTGCATGGATGGATGGCGATGAAGAAGGTCGTCGCCATTGGCATAATGCATGTTGGGCGAAGCGAACTAATCGCAGACCAAATACAGAGCGCACACGTAATGCCCCGCGTTTTTAAAGGTGACTAATTAACCCAAGCGACCATTTAGCAAGCGGGTTAAAGTCACGATTAACTTGTCATTACTTTTAGTTCGTTTAAAACTGGTAAATGCAATGGGTATCTGAAAACGCGCCCGAACTACTGTGCGCGAATAAGTAAATTCTAAAATACCTTCAGGTCCATGAATGCGGCCATAACCGCTATCTTTTACGCCACCAAATGGCACCGATGCAATTGCCGCAAATGAAATCGTTGAGTTAATGGCAACCATTCCGCAATTTAATTGGCGCGCAATTTTCTTACCTTGGCGCTTAGACCAGATAGATGATCCAAGTCCATACCGCGAAGCATTTGATAGGGCGATGGCTTCATCCATTGATTTAACACGGTTGATTGCAATGACAGGACCAAAAGTCTCCTCAGTGATAGCAGTTGAATTCTCTGGGACATCTAACAAAATTACTGGTTCAACAAATGGCGCTTTAACTGAATCGGAGCCACCAAGGGCTGCCTTTGCGCCTTTGGCTAGGGCGTCATCGATATGTCCTTGAATAACCTTGATCTGCGAAGGCATTGTGGCTGGGCCATAATTTCCTACGCCAGGTGCGCCTGGGTGAATTTTCTTGGCAACCTTTAGCGCTTCTTCAATAAATTTATCTGCCACGCTTTCATGAACATAAACGCGTTCGGCGCTAATGCAAGTCTGTCCTGCGTTAGACATGGCAGACCAGATAGTGGCATCGGCAGCGCGCTTTAAATCAGCATCAGCGGCCACGATCACGGGATCTTTTCCGCCACATTCCAACACAACTGGCGTCATTGTGGTTGCACACGTTGCTGCAACTAATTTTGCGGTGCGAGTTGATCCGGTGAATGCCAATTTATCGACGCCACTTTCGCAAAGACCTTTGCCAGTCGCGCCAAGTCCGGTGACGCAAGTGAAAATATCAGCAAACGGTGCAACTTCAGCAAAAGTGCTCGCTAATACCATTCCAACACCTGGTGTGTACTCACTTGGTTTAAATACGACAGTGTTTCCTGCAGCGAGTGCATATGAAATAGAGCCCATTGGAGTAAATATTGGATAGTTCCAAGGACCGATCACACCCACAACACCGACAGGTGAGCGTTCAACCGTTGCAGACATATTTGCCATTAACGCACCAGGGGAGCGGTGCGAAGTTCGCATAACTTCTTCGGCATGACGCGCCGCCCAACCCAAGTGGCCAACGGCAAGGGAAGCCTCCAACTTGGCATCGCTAAGTGGTTTACCAGTCTCACGCGAAACTATTTCAGTGATCTCATCTAATTTAGAAATCAATAAATTACTCCATTGCAGCAACACTTTCCGACGTCCTTTAAATCCAAGATCTTGCCAAGCATGTGATGCGGTTCGGGCGCTGGCAACTGCGCTAAAGACAGTTTCGCGATCGGTGATTGGATAATCTGCGATAACTTCTCCGGTTACTGGATAGTGCGATGCAAATGTTCCGCTGGCTAAAGTGGTCATGGGCAAAGACTAGACTCTCCTTTATGTTGCAGCCAGTAAGACCAAGCACGGTTTTGCCTGCGCATCGCACTCCTTTCAGGGTGCAGACAGCCGACGGGCAAACGTTGATTGGCGAAGTATCAGCCCCACTAGAAAATTACACAGGCGCCATTCTGTGCTTACATCCGCTGCCAACTGCTGGCGGAATGATGGATAGCCATGTTTATAAGAAGGCAGCTAATCGCTTGCCGGCAATGGCGGGTATCGAAGTAGTCCGCTTCAACACTCGCGGCACATCAAGTGAGGCTGGAACAAGTTCAGGGGAATTCGATAACGGGGTATCTGAAAAATTCGATGTTGAAGCGATGATGTCCTATTGCTTAGACACATTGCAGTTAGAAAATCTTTGGGTAGTCGGCTGGTCATTCGGAACCGATTTAGCACTGCGTCACGCCAAAGATCCACGCGTCAAAGGGCTGATTCTTCTCTCTCCACCACTTCGCACATCAGATGTTTCAGATCTGCAATATTGGGCTACTGATGGACGGCCCGTAATAGCACTGGTTCCTGAATTTGATGATTACTTGCAACCGCCACAAGCGATTGAAAGATTTAAACCTTTAACGCAAGTAGAAATAATTCCAGTTGCAGGCGCAAAGCATCTCTGGGTTGGTGAACCGGCGGTTCATCGAGTGCTCAGTGAGATTTGTAAAGTTATAGCACCTGAAAGATTGCCGCTTCCTACTGAGATCTAGCTTCTTATTCCAATTTAAAGAAAGCTAGAATAAGGTCAATCTATGAAACCAGTAAAAATCGCCGATTATGGAATTACCGAGGAATTCGGATATCTACCGAATTATGATCCCGCTAGAAGCCTTTCTGCAGGCAATGAAGAATGGGATCAATTCGGAAAGGAGATACCGAAGTTGCTTATGTCTAGTAATTTCCGAAAGCGAGTTACAGGGTTACCAGATTTCAACGTTAAAGCGTTAAAAAGCGATGCTGAAATTGCGCGAGCAATGCTAATTTTGAGTTATATCGGTCAGTCATATCAATGGAGTGATGAGTCACCAGCAACCACGTTGCCGAAGAAATTAGCCCTACCTTGGTATGAAGTCGGCAAACTAGTTGGAAGGCCGCCCATCCTTTCCTATCAAAGTTATGCATCTGATAATTGGCGCAGGATCGATCCAAACGGCCCAATCGAATGTGGAAATATTGCACTACAGCAGTGCTTCTTAGGTGGGCAAGATGAAGAGTGGTTTATCTTGATTCATATAGATATTGAAAAGAAAGCTGGCAAGGCTCTAAAGGCGATAGAAGATTCGCAGGCCGATGTGGTGTCCAATGATTCAGATAAATTACTTTTATCTCTAACGAAATTACGTGATTCACTGGCGGCAATGTATTCGGTTTTATGCCGCATGCCAGAAAAGTGCGATCCTTATATTTATTTCCACAGAGTTCGTCCATATATTTTTGGTTGGCGAAATAATCCATCGCTTCCCAAAGGCGTTATTTATGAAGGCGTTGACGAATATAAAGGTGTAGGTCAGACATTCCGCGGCGAAACGGGCGCACAAAGTGCGATTATTCCTGCCGCGGACGGAGTACTTGGTATTGATCATGAAAAAGATGAGCTACGAGAGTATTTAATGGAGATGCGTCAATATATGCCTCCTCGGCATGTTAAATTCATTGAAGCGGTTGAAGCCGGACCTTCCGTGCGCAACTTTGTTAAGTCAGAAAATGATTCAAAATTAACTTCAATTTTTAACGAGTGCGTTGAAATAGTTGCAGATTTCAGAGCTAAACATTTGGAATATGCAGGAACTTATATTCATGCTCAGTCACAGGCGACCCCTGGTAATCCATCTGCCGTTGGTACGGGAGGTACTCCATTTATGGTTTACCTCCGCAAGCATCGTGACGAGACAAAACTACAAACGCTGTAAATTAAGAGTTATCTGCCCTTGGAAATACAACTTCATCAATTATCAAAATAATTGATGCGGCGATTGGCACTGCAAGCAAGCCACCAATAAGGCCAAGAAGTGATGATCCGATTAGCGCAGAGATAATAGTTACGGCACCAGGTAGCGCAAGCGTGCGCTTCATTATTCGTGGAGTGACTACGTAATTTTCAACTTGTACATAAACAATGTATGCCAAAAATGCAACCAACCCAATTGAAACCGATTGAGTTAAGGCGATGATGGTGACTACGGAGCAGCCAATGAAATGGCCAATAAGTGGAATAAGGCCGCAGACAAGGACGATCATTCCAATTGCAATTGGTGAAGGAAGTGATAAAACGAGGGATAGCGCAAATACAAATATTGCTGCCATAAAGGCAATTGCTATCTGACTTCCAACGAATGAACCCACTCTTGAGATTATTGCGTTAGTCAACAACGAAAGACGTTCTCTACGGCTAGCTGGTGCGAAACGAACTCCAAGTTCAACCATTTGCGGAAGTGAGGTGATGAAATAAAGTGTCAGAATTAGAATTGTGAGCGCAGAAAAAGCCCCCGAGAGAACAGATTTTCCAACACCAATTACGCCACCAAAAGCGGAGATAATCAGCGTTCCATCAGCGGTGACTTCCTTTAATTTAGCCTGCAAAGTATCAATCACGCCAAATTGGTTATTTAAGTCCGCAATCGTTGAATTCTTTTCTAGCTCGGCGAGCAAGGTTGGCGCATTGTTAATCAAGTTCGTGCCTTGAGACAGCACGGGCGGAACGACTACAGCGATAAAGAATCCGGTAAATAGGATTACTGAAACAAAGATAATGGCGACAGCATTTGCTCTAGAGAGACCGCGACGTTGAATTGCTACAACCGCTGGATTCAAGCCTGTTGCTAAGAAGAGGGCAACGATTATCAAGACAAATATCTGGCTCGTGCTGGCAAGTGCGCGCAACAAGACGATTGCAACTAAAGCTCCTAGCGTCGCAACAAATCCAAAATAGAAGGGATGTGATCTATCTATCGGATTTCCTTGAGTACCGAAATCTGTTGGTGCTGCGTTTGCCTTAGGTTTACGTTTAATGCGATCGGTCATAGCCATGCGACCTATTCTAAAGCGATACCCTTGCCTTATGGCGCTGCGCATTACGGGATTAGGC
This sequence comes from Candidatus Nanopelagicaceae bacterium, assembly GCA_963925575.1. Classification (GTDB taxonomy): domain Bacteria; phylum Actinomycetota; class Actinomycetes; order Nanopelagicales; family Nanopelagicaceae; genus Planktophila. The sequence continues at coordinate 911 of CAWUTY010000044.1, read as the reverse complement.
GAGGAAATCGCCACAGTAACTGGGCTGCCGTGGCAAATAAATTTGGAAGAGTGGCCGGAAGATCCAGCCCTTGCGGAGAAGCGCGGTATTTCTAGACACATTGTGCGCCTTGTCCGGTCAACCGATGATCCTGATTCGGAAGTTTATGCAGTTAAAGAAACAGTCTCGGAGTTTGCCAATCGCGAATACAAGGCGTTGCGTGAGCTTGCACAGTTAGGTGCGCCGAGTGTTCAGGCGATTGCTGTAATCGAGGGGCGAACAGATAAAAGTAATGAAGAATTACCATGCGCGCTGGTGACTCGTTTTCTACCGTACTCATTGCCATATCGCGTTCTGCTCAGCGGCAAAGAGGTAACAGCAAATGACATAACCATGATGGCAAACGCCCTCGCACTTTTATTAGTGCAGTTGCACTTACTAGGATTTTGGTGGGGCGATTGCTCGCTTTCCAATACTTTATTTCGCCGTGATGCCGAAGCCTTTGCGGCATATCTAGTAGATGCTGAAACGGGAGAATTTCAAAAGTCTCTCAGCGATGGACAGCGTGAACATGATTTAGAGATTGCCCATTTTAACGTGGCGGCCGAGCTAGAAGATTTGGCCTTGTCTGGAGTTCTCTATCCAGGTATGGATCCAATTCGCGCAAGTGAGGCGGTTATCAAGCGCTACCACCGGATCTGGAAAGCGCTAAAGGAACGCCAAGTATTAGACCCGAAAGATCGTCACGCGGTCGAACGTGCCATGCGCCAATTGCAAGATTTAGGATTTGCGGTCGATGAAGTTTCAGTATCTTTAGATGGAGAATCTCAAAAGTTGTATTTCCAACCAAAGTTAGTAGCACCTGGATATCACCGCAATCGCTTACGTGAGTTAACTGGTCTTGAGACAGAAGCTTTGCAAGCAAAACGGTT
>CAWUTY010000043.1:0-5577 GCA_963925575.1 Candidatus Nanopelagicaceae bacterium | reverse complement strand
TGCAGGAACCTGTACCTGAATTGGATTGGCTTTGAAAGTTGGTTTAGCCATGGCTTTACTTAAGTCCTAACGCCTTTGCAGCGGCGATGGCATTTACTTTTACAATTTTTGGCTTGGCAAACTTTTCTAGCGCCCAAGAGATATCTTTCAGTCCGTGGCCTGTAACAGTAATTACTATCTTCTTACCCTTAGGCAATTTGCCGGCTTTCTTATATTTAATTAGTCCAGCAATTCCCGCTGCAGATGAAGGTTCAACGAATACACCTTCTTTGCCTGCAACCAGCGCGTATGCGGCCAAAATCTCTTTATCTGTCACAGAATCAATCACGCCACCTGATTTATCACGAGCTTCGATTGCTTGGTCCCAAGATGCAGGATTGCCGATACGGATCGCTGTCGCAATTGTTTCGGGTTTTAAAACTGGCTTGCCTTTAACTAACGGGGCAGATCCGGCAGCTTGGAATCCGTACATCTGTGGAAGTGAATTAGATATTCCATCTTTACGGTATTCCTTATAGCCCATCCAATAGGCAGTAATATTTCCAGCATTGCCAACAGGCAGTGCGTGGATATCAGGTGCAAAGCCCAACATATCTACGACTTCAAATGCCGCGGTCTTTTGGCCATCAATACGGTATGGATTTACTGAGTTAACTAGCGCCACTGGATAATTTTCAGATAGCTCACGTGCCAGGGTTAGGCAATCATCAAAGTTGCCAGCGACTTGCAAAATTTGTGCACCGTGAATAACAGCTTGCGCCAATTTGCCAGTTGCAATCTTGCCCGCCGGAATTAATACCGCAGAAATCATTCCCGCCTTGGTTGCATACGCTGCAGCGCTAGCTGAAGTATTTCCAGTTGAAGCGCAGATCACTGCTGTAGCGCCATCTTCGGCCGCCTTTGAAATCGCCATAGTCATTCCGCGATCTTTGAATGATCCTGTCGGGTTAGTGCCTTCGAACTTTAACCAGACATCGTTGCCGAGAAGTTCAGAGAGATAACAAGCATAAATAAGTGGCGTGCCACCTTCACGAAGTGAGATAACTGGAGTGTTTGCACTTACCGGCAAGCGATCGCGATATTCCTCGATAACTCCACGCCATTGGTGCGCACCTGACTTCTTTGACTTAAATAAACTCATGCTGGGGACGCTCCTTCTACACGAATAACACTTGAAATATTATTAACAATATCCATCGCTTTAAGGGAAGCCACAGTTGCTTTGAGTTCGCCTTCAGTTGCCAAGTGAGTAACGATTGTTACTTCGGCATCGCTGTTGCGCCCTGATTGGTTAACCGTTTGAATCGAAACTCCATGGTTAGCAAAAGTTGTAGCGATTGCCGCTAAAACACCCGCCTTATCGGCAACTTCTAACCTGATTAAGAACTTAGTCTTTGTTGATTCGATAGGTGCGATATCGCGATCGGCATAATCTGTCTCGCGCTGACCAACTGAGTTAAGTGCGATATGGCGAGCAACAGCTACAACATCACCCAAAATTGCTGATGCAGTTGGTGCTCCACCTGCGCCGCGACCGTAGAACATCAGTGAGCCTGCTGATTCGGCTTCTACAAATACTGCATTGTAAGCATCGCGCACAGAAGCCAGTGGATGGCTCTTATGCAACATCACCGGATGCACGCGAACTGAAATTTCATCTGCCGGTGTTAACTCGGCGATAGCCAGCAACTTGATTACATGATCCATCGATTTAGCGATGTTCACATCTTCTAAAGTAATTTTTGAGATACCTTCGCGATAAACATCATCGACTGTCACACGAGTGTGAAATGCCAGACCAGATAAAATTGCGGCTTTTGCGGCAGCATCAAATCCTTCAATATCAGCAGTTGGATCTGCCTCGGCATAACCCAGGGCTTGCGCCTCTTTTAATACGTCAGCGAATTCGCGGTTATCTTCATGCATCTTGGTCAAGATGTAATTTGTGGTTCCGTTTACGATTCCCATCAAACGTGTAACAAAGTCACCCGCCAATGAGTCGCGCATCGGGCGGATGATTGGGACCGCACCAGCAACTGATGCTTCGTAATAAATATCTTCACCCTTGGCATATGCAGCGGTAAACATTTCTGCGCCATGGCTAGCCAGGAGCGCTTTGTTAGCAGTAACCACAGATTTACGGTTTTCAATTGCTGTCATGATTAATTCGCGGGCAGGTTCGATTCCGCCCATTACTTCAATAATCAAATCAATTTCTGGATCGTTGACGATAGAAAATGGATCAGTTGTGAAGAGCGCAGGATTAATTCCTTCATGTGGCCGAATCGTGCGAACGGCAATACGCGAGAGTTCGATCTTTACGCCCGCGCGAGTAGAAAGTTCAGCAGTATCTGCCAGCAACAAGCGCGCAACTGATCCGCCGACAACGCCGCAACCGAGCATGCCGATACGTACAGGTTTATTTCCCGGGCTCATCTGCCTATTCTTTCACATCAAGTGCGAGCAGATCTGCCTCATTTTCTCGGCGGATGATTACGCGGGCTTTTCCATCATTTACTGCAATAACTGGTGGGCGCGGCACATGGTTGTAATTGCTGGCCATACTGCGGCCATATGCACCCGTTGCTGGAATTGCAATTAAATCACCAGGTGCGATATCTGCAGGTAGCGAAATATCGCGAATAACAATGTCTCCAGTTTCGCAATGTTTTCCAACAACACGGGATGAAATGCTTTTTCCATTCGACGCCCGTTGTGCGATAACTGCGTGGTATTCGGCATCATAAAGTGATGGTCGGATGTTATCGCTCATGCCGCCATCAACAGAAATATAGCGGCGGATAGCGCCATCTTCGAGAACGACATCTTTAGTCGTTCCAACTTCATACAATGTAAAAGTTGTTGGTCCGACAATTGCCCGGCCCGGCTCAATTGAAATAATTGGAATATTTAACTTATGTTTTTCGCAGCCTTTAGTTACCGCACTACGCAGCGCTGGTAGGACTTCACCTGGCTCAAGTGTTTCATCTTCGGGCAAATATGCGATGCCATATCCACCGCCAAGATCAAGTTCGGGAAGTTCCTTGGCGTAAGCATCGCGATACTTTGCCAGCAGAGCAATTAGACGATCAGCTGCTAATTCAAATGATTGCGTTCCAAATATTTGCGAACCGATGTGTGAATGGAAACCACGAAGTTCGAGTTCAGGATGTGACAGCGTCGCTTCCACGGCTGCCCATGCGGCGCCGCTTGCGATTGAGAAACCAAATTTCACATCTTCGTGCGCGGTGGAAATAGATTCGTGTGTGTGAGCCTGAATACCAGGAGTTAACCGCAACATCACACCTTGAACCACGCCATGTTTGCGCGCCATCGCCGCCACGCGATCAATCTCGTGCAAAGAGTCCATAACAATTGTTTTCACGCCAACCGAAACTGCGCGATCTATTTCGATGAGTGATTTATTGTTTCCGTGAACTTCAATTTTTGAAGGATCAATACCTCCAGCAAGTGCGACCGCAAGTTCTCCCCCAGTGCAGACATCGATTCCAATTCCACATTCACGGATCCATTGCGCAACGGCCACTGAAATAAATGCCTTTGCCGCGTAATAAACAGTGCCAGCGTGAGAGCCAAACTCATCGCGCAGCGCGTTATTCCAGGCAGTCGCACGAGCCCGAAAATCTGCTTCATCGATAAAAAATGCGGGAGTGCCAAAATCTTTTGCCAACTTTGAAGCAGATATCCCAGACAGGTGTAGTTCACCATTGGCGAAAGAAATATTTCTCGACCACATGAGCATTACATCCTCTCCGGCGCAGTGACGCCAAGTAAATCAAGACCATTCTTCAGTACTTGCAGAGTTGCTGCGCATAAATTAATTCGGGCGCTATGAATCGCTGAAATTGGCTCATCACCCAAGGGCAGCACGCGACAGTCAGCATAGAAGCCGTGATAAACCCCGGCTAACTCTTCAAGATAACGCGCTATGCGGTGTGGCTCGCGAAGTTCGGCAGCGCCAGCCACGATACGTGGAAATTCGGCCAGTGAACCTAACAATTCATTTTCGCGATCATGACTCAGTTGGGCAGGATCAAAGTTTTCTAAGCCAGCAGGAATCTTTAACTCGGCTGCGTTACGCATAACTGCAGCGATACGGGCGTGGGCATATTGCACGTAATAAACCGGATTCTCATTTGTATTTCTCTTTAGAACGTCAATATCCATAACCATTGGAGTATCAACGGGGTAACGAATTAAGGTATAGCGTGCGGCATCTACTCCAACTTTTTCAACAAGTTCTTCTAGAGTAATGATTGTTCCGGCGCGCTTGGAAAGCTTTACCTCTTCCCCGCCTTCCATAATCTTTACCAACTGGCCAATCAAAACATCAATGTTGTATTCGGGATTATCACCTGCGCAGGCAGCAGTTGCCTTTAAACGGTGGATGTAACCGTGATGATCTGCACCGAGCATGTATATACATATATCAAAACCACGTTCGCGTTTATTGATGTAATAAGCAGTATCTGATGAGAAATAAGTCAGATCACCATTTGCTTTTACCAAAACGCGATCTTTATCATCGCCAAAATCTGTTGTGCGCAACCAGGTAGCGCCATCAACTTCAAATACATGTCCTTGCGAGCGCAATTTTTCGACACCGTGTTCCACGCTTCCGCCATCATGCAAAGATCGCTCTGAGAACCAGACATCAAAATGGGTATTGAAGGTGTCAAGGACGCTTTGCTGATCCTTTAATTGCAGTTGGTAGGCCGTCTCACGGAATTCGATTAAGCGCAGATCATCAGCCAGCGCAGTAATCGCTGGGTTCTGCGCCAGAACTTCTTTCGCCAAATCTGCAATGTATTCGCCTTTGTATCCATCTTCTGGAATTGGTTGACCTAGCGCAGCGGCTTGCACTGATTGACCAAAGAGATCCATTTGATTACCACGATCGTTGATATAGAACTCGCGCGTTACATCAGCACCGGCAGCCGTTAGTACGCGACCAAGTGCATCACCGACAGCTGCCCATCGGGTGTGCCCTAAGTGAAGTGGACCTGTTGGGTTGGCGCTAATAAATTCCAGGTTGATCCTTACGCCAGATAAAGCAGTGCCGTGGCCGTATTTTTCTTGCGCCGTTAATATGGTGCGAACTAAATCTGCTTGGCTGGCGCGGTTTAAAGTGATGTTGATAAAGCCCGGGCCTGCAATATTTACAGCGCTTACTTCTGCCAGAGATTCCAGATCCGCTTTAAGCATCTGCGCCACATCCCGCGGGTTCTTGCCGGCAGGCTTTGCCAATTGCAAGGCGATAGAAGATGCGTAATCACCGTGATCGCGATTCTTTGGTCGCTCTAGTGGAATGTTTTCAGGCACGGTTCCGATCAGATCCCCACGCTCGATGGCGCGCGAAATTGCAGCCTGTATTTGGGCTGCTAACAGATCCGAATGTGAACTCACAGGGCAAGGTTACCCTGCTTGTGATTTTACTTTCCAAACCCCATTAGGTGCTCTAGCGCGAGTTGATTAAGGGCTTCATATTGATATCCGCGAACTCCGGCGGCCTCAACATCGAATGAATCCTTTGCAAGATCTTTCCAACTCTCGCCC
>CAWUTY010000042.1:0-3666 GCA_963925575.1 Candidatus Nanopelagicaceae bacterium | reverse complement strand
ACGATTACGTTGTAACCCTTATCTCCGAATAGTGCGATGTTCTTTGCATAATCCTTTGAGTCAGTAGTTTCTACGTACTTAGCAAAGCCGCTAGTTGCTTCTGCTCCAGCTTGTGCGCCTTCCCATGCTGCTTGGTTGAATGACTTATCGTCAACTTTTCCAAGGTCAGTTACTACACCAATACAAAATGCGTTTTCTGTTCCGCAATCAGCTTCAGAAATTGCTTTCTCAGCTGTAGAACAACCGCTCAGTGCGATTCCGAGTAGACCAGCAACGGCACCAGCCACTGCAATAGTCTTAAATTTCTTGAACAATTGAGCTCCTCTCAAAGGATCAGTCGAGTTACTAATCCATTCTTTCTGGGTGTCGCAAGACTAGTCCTGCACGCTTATTAAGCAACGGCACATCGCCGCCTCGTGTCGCAGGGTTAAAATGCAAAGATCAACTTGAGGTTGAGGCTCTAAGATTGGGACATGTTGAAAGCAAAAGCATTGACCGCAGCGCTGGCGTTACTAACCGCCATCGGCTCGCCAACAGCTGATGCGCTGAGCAAGGGAACGTTCTATCTTGAGTTAAAGACTGGGTGTTACTCTGCAAATAAGGCGCCAACTAAGTCAAGTAAATGGTCTGATACAAATTACAAAACGCTGTACTCAACGAGTTGCACATCGGCACATCACTATGAAGTTTTCTATGCGGGCAAAATCAAAGCAAAAGATTTGAATTCAGCTGCTGCGCAGAAAGAGGCTGGAATTGCTTGCGATAACGAAGCGATAAACATCTTGATGGGACAGAAAGACCTGCCACCGACGCTAACTTATGGATATTTCTTCCCAGATCCAGGTGCTGAAGAAAAGAAGTACGGTAAGAAAGTATTCTGTTTCTTTAGAGTGGCCGATCCTAAAAATGGTGATTACACACTTTCAATCAAACGCACCTTTAGAGAAATCAGCTACGTTTAATTTACTTTCGCTCGCTTGCGCCTTTTCCTAAATACTTCTTCTGCACTTTGCGGGCTTCTTTGTAATTTTCATATGCCTTTTTAGTCGACTCAAGCGTTGAGACTTCTGGAATCGGTACTTCCCACCACGCTTCACCACCTGGGGCATATAGCAAAGGATCACTATTTATATGAATAAGAGTTGCAGTTGGGTGTGCTTTGGCAATCTTCATCGCCGCTGAAAGATCTGCAATCGCACTTGGGCTCTCAAGTATTCGAATTACATTCATACCACGACTTTCGGCATTCGTGGCTAAGTCCACCGGTAGAACACCACCTGATTCGTGGTTATTTGATTTAGCATCACGGAAGCGGTACTTCGTGCCGAATCTTTGTGAACCGATATCTTCAGATAGATGGCCAATTGAGGCGTAACCATGGTTTTGCACAAGAACCACAATAAATTTCAGTCCTTCGGCAACAGCTGTTACAAGTTCGGTATGCATCATTAAATATGACCCATCGCCCATCATGACAACCGGAGTGCGCGATGAATCTGCTCGTGCCACACCAAGGCCGGCAGCAATTTCATAACCCATGCAAGAGAAGGCATATTCCATGTGATAGCCAAGCGGATCGCGCACGCGCCATAACTTATGAAGATCTCCGGGAAGTGAACCTGCTGCGCCAACTAGAACATCGCGCGGATCTGTGGCTGCTTGAACAGCGCCGATGATTTCGCTCTGACTTGGCTTAACTAACTTCTGATCTACGAAAGATGCATCAACGATTGCATCCCACTCCTTATTTTCATCAATAATGCGCTTTGCGTAATCGGCAGAGACTTTAAAGTTTGACAATTCAGAAGTTAGTTCTTCCAGCGCAGTTCTAGCATCTGCAACAACTGGAATAGCGCTGCCATGTTTAAAGGCGTCAAATGCGGTGACATTTATATTGATAAATTTGACGTCAGGGTTCTGGAAAATACTGCGCGAGGCAGTTGTGAAATCGCTATAGCGAGTACCGATGCCGATAACTAAATCAGCCTCTTTAGCTAGGCGGTTTGCTGCGGTCGTTCCGGTTGCACCAACTGAGCCACACATTTGCGGATGATCCCAAGCCAGTGAACCCATTCCGGCTTGCGAAACTCCGACTGGAATACCAGTTGTTTCGACAAATTTAGCCAGTGCGTCATGTGCATCTGAATAGATGATGCCGCCGCCAGCGACAATGAAAGGCTGCTTGGACTTAGCAATCGCACTTGCAGCAATTTTAGAAAGACCAATATCTGGACGCGGTCTGCGGATATGCCATTCGCGATCGGCTAAGAATTCTTCAGGAACCTCAATGGTTTCGGCCTGAACATCTTCCGGAAGACAGATCGTCACAGCGCCAGTTTCAGCGGGATCAGTTAATACGCGCATCGCGCCAAGAAGTGAGCTAAAGAGTTGCTCTGGGCGGTTGATGCGATCGAAGAATTTAGAGAGTGGCTTAAATGCATCATTTACAGAAATAGAGAGATCATGTGGCTGCTCAAGTTGCTGCAGCACTGGATCAGAAACTCGGTTTGCGAATGTGTCAGCCGGGAATAGCAGAACAGGTAAGCGGTTGGTAGTCGCAACTGCGGCCCCAGTTAACATATTTGTAGCCCCTGGTCCAACGGAGGATGCGCAGGCAAAGGTTGCGCGACGGCGCGACATGCGAGCAAAGGCTGATGATTCGTGAACCATCGCTTGTTCATTACGCGCCTGGTGATAAGGCATTAAACCTGGATCAGAAATAGAAAGTTGCTTTAGCGCTTGGCCAATTCCGGCAACATTTCCGTGGCCAAAGATTCCAAAGACTCCGGCAATTGTGCGTTCGCGGTGATCACCATCGACGGTGTATTGGTGAGAAAGGAATTCAATAATCGCTTGTCCTACGCTCATCTTGCGTGTGGCCATAATTAACTCCGCCTTTTTAATTTTCTTGAGTCTAATTAATTCTGTGGGAAACCGAGGTTGATTCCGCCGTGGCTTGGATCAAGCCAGCGAGATGTGATCGCCTTGCCACGTGTAAAGAAGTGAACCCCTTCTTCGCCGTGCGCTTTGGTATCTCCAAATAGTGATTGCTTCCAACCACCGAATGAGTAATACGCAACGGGCACCGGAATTGGAACGTTAATTCCAATCATGCCAACTTGGATTTCATTCTGGAAGCGACGAGCTGCGCCACCATCGTTGGTAAAGATGGCAGTTCCGTTGCCGAATGCACCGTTATTAATCAGTGACACACCTTCGTCATATGACTTAACGCGCACAATAGATAGGACTGGTCCGAAGATTTCATCCTTATAAACGCTAGATGTTGTTGGCACCTTATCGATCAAGGTTGGTCCAAGCCAGAAGCCAGCAGCTTCGCCATCTGCCTTAACATCGCGACCATCGACGACAACTTTTGCACCATCTTTGATTGCGACATCGATATAGCCAGCGACCTTATCGCGGTGTTCTTTCGTAACAAGTGGGCCCATATCGCAGCCGCGACGACCATCTCCGGTGCGCAACTTATCCATACGACTAACAATCTTTTCGATCAACGCATCTGCAACTGGTTCAACTGCCACAACAACTGAGATCGCCATACAACGTTCTCCGGCAGAACCAAAGCCTGCGTTTATTGCTGAGTCTGCAACGAGTTCAAGGTCAGCATCTGGCAAGACCAACATATGGTTCTTGGCGCCACCG
>CAWUTY010000041.1:0-7109 GCA_963925575.1 Candidatus Nanopelagicaceae bacterium | reverse complement strand
TCTTGGGACCAAGCGATTGAAGCCCGTGACAAATCAGGTGGCGTTATTGATTCAGTGACAGATAAAGAAATTTTGGCGGCATACGCCCTGGTTGCAGGCAAAGAAGGCGTATTTGTTGAACCTTCATCTGCAGCAGGAATTGCTGGATTAATTAAATATAAGAAAGCTGGCAAATTGCCTAAGGGCAAGAAGATTGTAATTACTGTAACTGGCCACGGACTTAAAGATATTTCATGGGCGCTGGAAAAGTTTGCCAAGCCAAAGATCGTAAAAGTTAACGCTGCCGCTGCCGCAAAGGCTTTAGGTCTTAAGTAAGCGCCATGGTAAAACCTACATTCAAAGCCAATCCAATTCAGGTGCAGGTGCCGGCAACTAGCGCCAACTTAGGACCTGGATTTGATTCATTTGGTTTGGCGCTTGCCATTCATGATCGTTACGTTGCGCAAATTTTAGATGATTCTGGACTCGATATCGATGTAACTGGTGAAGGCGCTGATGAAGTTCCGCGCACCGATAAGAACTTACTTGTTAAGGCGATGAATAAAGGTTTTGACTATCTTGGTGGAAAACCAAAGGGAATTGCAGTGCGTGCGCTAAATGTGATTCCGCATGGTCGCGGTTTAGGTTCATCAGCAAGTGCAATCATCGGTGGGCTCTGTCTTGCGCGCGCACTTGTATTAACAGGAATCGACAAGTTGAGTGATGAAAAATTATTGCAGTTAGCAACAGAAATGGAAGGCCATCCAGATAACGTAGCTGCCGCACTTTATGGAAATGCCGTTGTCGCTTGGCAGGAAGATCAACACGGCAAAGAAATTGCGCAAGCAATCTCCTTAAGTGTTGACACAAGAATTCGCGCAATTGCCTTTATTCCATCAACTGCAGTTGCAACATCAAAGGCGCGCAAGATGCTGCCTGAAATGATTCCGCATCGTGATGCTGCTCGCAATTCTGCAAACTCAGCGCTGTTGGTGCATGCACTTACTTTGCGTCCAGATTTATTATTTCGAGCAACGCAAGATTTCTTACATCAGTCGTATCGCAGCGAGGCCATGCCGGCATCATTTGCCTTGTTAACTAAATTGCGCGATGCCGGTGTAGCCGCATTTATCTCTGGCGCAGGCCCGACAGTCTTGGCTTTGCACACTGGAAATGAATCGGATGTAGCCGAATTAATCCGCGCTGCAGGAACCAAATTTGAAGCTAAATCACTTGAGATCGCCCGTTCTGGGGCCACAATTCTCTAGCTATTCTCGATTTTGCAGCCCGCAGCCGCGGGATGCTATGGTTACCCCACTTGCGCAGGACCGGAAGTTACGGTGAAAGACGGCAGGTAGCCACTAAAAAATAGCCAGGCTTTTTGCCTTTACGAACTCAAACTCGTAGACGAAGCCCTAAATGAAAGATAAAGATGACAGATCAAGTTGAACCAGTTCGTTCAAACAGTCCAGAGCTAGCCGCTATGAGCCTTCCTAAATTAAAGGAAGTTGCTGCACAACTCGGCATCGAGGGCGCAACCAAACTTAAGAAAGATGCGCTCGTAACTGCGATCGCAGATTTGCAGGCAGCAAACCGCGACGCAGCGAAAGCTGAACGCGAAGCCCGCCGCGAAGCGCGCAATGCTAAAAAGAATTCAAATCGCGAAAATTCAAACAACTCTGCCGATAATTCCGATGACTCTGAAGATGATGGCGATGTTCAAGATAACGGACCACGCGATAACGACCGCGGAGTCAGTGGACGTCGCGACCGTGGCCGAGATCGCAATCGTGGCCGAGATCGCAATCGCGATCGTGGACCTCGCGAAGAGCGCGAGCCAGTAATCGGCGAAGATGATGTATTGGTACCTGTTGGTGGTCTCGTAGACATCATGGATAGCTATTCATTTATTCGCACCGGCGGTTACTTGCCAGGACCAAATGATATTTACGTTTCGCAACAGCAGGTCCGCAAGTACGGACTTCGCAAGGGCGATGTTGTAACCGGCCAGGTACGTCAGGCGCGCGAAGGCGAACAGCGTCCAAAGTACAACCCCCTAATTACTTTAGAAACAATCAACGGTGTTACTCCTGATGAAGCGCGCGGTCGCGTTGAATTCGGCAAGTTAGTTCCGTTGTATCCACAAGAGCGTCTGCGTCTTGAGACTGAGCCAAACATTTTAACAACGCGTGTTATCGATTTGATCGCGCCAATTGGTAAAGGCCAGCGCGGACTTATCGTTTCGCCACCAAAGGCCGGTAAGACAATGGTCTTACAAGCAATTGCAAATGCGATTACAACAAATAACCCCGAGTGTCACTTGATGGTTGTTCTAGTTGATGAGCGCCCTGAAGAAGTTACAGATATGCAGCGTTCGGTAAAGGGTGAAGTTATCGCTTCTACTTTCGATCGCCCAGCAGATGACCACACAACGATTGCTGAACTTGCAATCGAACGTGCCAAGCGTTTAGTTGAACTAGGTCACGACGTTGTCGTTCTGCTTGACTCAATCACTCGTTTGGGTCGCGCATACAACATTGCAGCGCCAGCATCAGGTCGAATCCTTTCTGGTGGCGTTGATTCAGCAGCCTTGTATCCACCTAAGAAATTCTTTGGAGCAGCTCGTAATATCGAAGATGGCGGATCGCTAACTATTCTGGCAACCGCACTTGTTGACACTGGTTCTCGTATGGATGAAGTTATCTTCGAAGAGTTCAAGGGCACAGGCAATATGGAACTTATTCTTGATCGCAGATTGGCCGATAAGCGCATTTTCCCAGCGGTTAACGTTGTTGCATCCGGTACTCGTAAAGAAGAAATTCTTATGGGAACTGAAGAACTCAACATTGTCTGGAAACTTCGCCGTGTGCTTCACGCACTCGAGCCACAGGCTGCGCTGGAACTCTTGCTCGAGAAGATGAAGGGCACCAAGTCCAACGTCGAATTCTTGATGCAGATCCAGAAGACAACTTCTGGTCCAAACGAGGGCTAAGCGCGCCCGTCTAAGAATTTCACCGCGGGACCGCAAGGCTTTCACAAAGTCCTCACAAAGTCACAGCGCATTATCTACTTATCAACTAGCCACTTCGGCAGGTGAAAATAAGGAGATTGAAATGTTAGCTTCTAAGAAAATTATCGCGGCAACCATCGTCGCTCTCTCACTTGTCGGAGCAGTTTCGCCCGCAACTGCGGCAGAAAATAAAGATACTGCAATTGCGCGCGCCCAAGCACAAGCAGCTTTCCAAGCACAGATGAATACTTTTGTAAGTGCTAAACGCGCAATCATTGATGCACGCCGTGCAGCCGGTGCAAAAGCACTTGCTGATTTCCAAGCCGCACTTGCTACTGTAACAACTGATGCACAACTGCAAGCAGCAAAAGATGCACGCAAAAGCGCAAACGCTGCAGCGGATGCAACAGCAAAGGCAGCGATTACTGCGCTAGTAAAACCAGTTAAACCAGCTAAGCCAGCAAAGGTTGCAAAGGTTGCAAAGCCAACAGCGCCACCTGCACCAACGGCATAACTCTTTCCTTAAAGGGAAATAACCGCAAAATCCGTGCGTGGTGCGCACGGATTTTGCGGTTTTCTCTTTTCGCGAGAGTATTAGCCCCTAGCCATAACTTATGGCGATGCCCTGGTTCACCGCATTATGCGGACCCAGACATAGAAAAAAGGAATATAAAATGAAGAAAGATATTCATCCAGAATATAAAGAGACCCAAGTAACTTGTGGTTGCGGTGAAAAGTTTGTTACCCGCTCAACAGTTGCCAGCGGATCTATCTACGTAGAAGTTTGTTCAGTCTGCCACCCGTTCTACACAGGCAAGCAGCGCATTCTCGATACTGGTGGACGCGTCGCCAAGTTCGAAGAGCGTTTCGGAGATAACTCTAAATCTAAGAACGCTACGAATACCGCAGCCAAGTAGCTTTTTAAAGAGACCGCATCGCAACCCACTGAGGTTGCGGCGCGGTCTTTTTATTTCTCACACATTCATAAATTATTCAAGAAAGGAGAAGCCAAATGGCAAAAGTTAATGATCGCTTTGCCTCTGCCCACGAGATGGTGCGGGAGTACCAAGAACTTGAAAAAGAGATGGCTGATCCTTCTATCCACGAAGATCAAGGCAAGGCGCGTAAATTAGGTCGCCGCTATGCCCAACTTGGTCCAGTTGTCGCGGGCTTTAACGCCTGGAAATCTGCGGCAGATGATTTAATCGCTGCGCACGAGATGGTGCAAGAAGATGAATCTTTTGCATCTGAAATTCCTGCAATGGAAGTTGCAGTTGAAGTCGCGGCCAATAAATTAGAAGAACTGTTGCTGCCACGTGATCCCAATGATGATCGTGATGTAATTATTGAAGTTAAGGCCGGCGCCGGTGGGGATGAATCCGCGTTATTTGCTGGTGACTTAGTTCGTATGTACCAACGCTATGCGGAAAAGCGCGGTTGGAAAGTTGAAATAATTGATATGACCGAATCAGATCTCGGTGGATATAAAGATATTTCGATGGCGATTAAATCAAAAGGAACTCCAGAGCCTGGCACTACACCTTATGCACGACTTAAATTTGAAGGTGGCGTACACCGCGTGCAACGTGTTCCCGAAACAGAAAGTCAGGGACGTATTCACACATCGGCTGCTGGTGTACTGGTTCTGCCAGAAGCTGAAGAAGTTGATGTGGAATTGAACATGAACGATGTGCGCGTCGATGTTTACCGCTCATCTGGCCCTGGTGGTCAGTCAGTTAATACAACAGATTCTGCTGTTCGTTTAACCCACGTTCCAACTGGCATCGTTGTCTCCTGCCAAAATGAAAAGTCTCAGTTGCAAAATAAGGAGTCAGCGCTGCGAATCTTGCGCGCTCGTTTATTGGCAGATGCGCAAGAAAAGGCAGAGGCTGTGGCGATGGCCGAACGCAAGAGCCAAGTTCGTACCGTGGATCGCTCCGAACGCATTCGCACATATAACTATCCCGAAAACCGTTTGAGCGATCACCGCGTAAATTACAAATCAAATAATCTAGATGCAGTTCTAAATGGCGAGTTAGATGATGTGGTGCAAGCGCTATTGGACGCCGATAAAGCAGCCAAACTCTCTTCTACTGAGTAAATATGAGCGATATAAAACCGCTGCTACGTTCGGCGAAAGAGAAGTTAGCCGCCGCTGACATATCAGAGGTTGATGCTGAACATTTACTTGCCTATGTTCTTGGCATATCTCGTATGGATCTACATAACTCGGTAAAAGTGGAAGAAGCTTTGAAAGCACTTGGTGATTTTGGAGTTATCGAAGACACCTTTGCCAAGTTAATTTCGCGCAGAGCAGCGTACGAACCCTTGCAATACCTAACTGGCATCGCCTATTTTCGCCATCTAGAAATCGAAGTTGGCCCTGGCGTATTAGTTCCGCGTCCCGAAAGTGAATTGTTAGTTGAAGCTGTGCTAACTCATATTAAGAATTTAGAAGAGAAAGTGGCTGGTGAAATATCAGTAATTGATTTAGGTGCTGGCTCGGGTGCACTTTCGTTGGCAATTGCAACGGAGGTGCCGCGTTCACGAGTTATTGCCGTTGAAAAAAGTGCTGATGCCATTGTTTGGCTAAAGAAGAACGTTGCCAGAATTTCTGAAAACGTACGCGTTGTCGAAGGCGATGTTGCAGATGTGTTACCTGGTGTTAAGTGCGATGCGGTAATTGCAAATCCACCATATGTTCCGGATAACCAAAGCCTGCCGCGCGATGTTGCCGAACATGAACCGCATATCGCGCTCTTCGGTGGCGCCACAGGCCTGGAACTGCCAAAACTATTTATAGATGCGGCGGCTCGCTTGTTAAAGAGCGGGGGAGTCCTTGCCATTGAACATACTGAGGACCAGGGTGCTGCTATCGATGCTTTGCTATCAAGGGATTTCATTGACATCGCAGTTCATCAGGATTTAACTGGGCGTCCTCGATGGAGTTCGGCGGTTAGGAAATAGCTATGGCCTCACACGATATTTTACAAGGTGACATTACAGAACATGTGAGCATTGCTGTTGCTGCGCTGAAAGATGGATTTGTAATCGTGGCACCGCTGGAAAATAGTTATGCGCTGATGGCGGATGCGTTTTTTCATGATGCAGTTCGCGCGATGCACGTGCTACGTGGCGACAAACTTGGCGTTGCAGCGCAAGTCTTAATCGCCGATAAAACTTCTATAGATGGCATTGCTCGTGGTATTTCTGATGATGCTCGCATCTTGATGGATAACCTTTGGCCAGGTGCACTTTCCATTAATTACAAACCACAACTTGGACTCTCTTGGGATCTGGGGGATTCAAACTCTTTAGATCAGATAAGTGTGCGAGTTCCATCTTCTGAATTTGTACTTGAGATTTTAAAGAAGACTGGCCCTTTGGCAATTGCCAGCGCAGCTGCGGCTGGATCGCCGCCATGCACAGATTGCGAAGAGTTGGATTTCTCGGATGTCGAAGTTGCTGCAGTTTTTACAGCCGGAGATCTGCCGCAACGCTCACCCAGCACCGTAATAGATTTCACTGGTTCCAAAGCGCAATTGCTGCGCGAAGGCGCCATCCCACGAAGTGAAATCACAGCGCTCGTATCTGACATTTTCGGCGAGTAAGGCTTAGGCTTGCGCGCATGAGCGCAGAAACATTTTACGGCCCGGATTTCAACTTACTCAGCCAGCAAGATCCAGAGATCGCGGCGGTATTGCTTTCCGAACTTAAGCGCCAGCAGACCAACCTACAGTTGATCGCATCTGAGAACTTCACATCACGTGCGGTGCTAGCAACACTTGGTTCAACGCTTTCTAATAAATATGCCGAAGGTTATCCGGGTAAGCGTTATTACGGTGGATGCGAAGAAGTAGATAAAGCCGAAATCATCGCCATTGATCGTGCAAAAGATTTGTTCGGCGCCGAACATGCAAATGTGCAGCCACACTCTGGGGCAAGTGCCAATATTGCGGTCTACCTTGCATTTACCAAGCCAGGTGACACTGTTCTTGCGATGTCACTGCCACATGGTGGCCACCTAACGCACGGCTCAAAAGTTAATTTTTCAGGCAAGTGGTTTAACGTCGAGTCATACGGGGTTCGTCAAGATAACGAGTTAATTGATTATGACGAA
>CAWUTY010000040.1:0-6646 GCA_963925575.1 Candidatus Nanopelagicaceae bacterium | reverse complement strand
CGTGCAGTAGGCCAGCATCAAGAAGTGCGCGGAGAACAACTGGAATTCCACCAACGCGATCGATATCAGTCATTACATATTTTCCAAATGGCTTTAGGTCGCCAAGTAGCGGAACCTTGGAGCCAATCCGATGGAAATCTTCCATAGTTAAATCAACTTCAGCTTCATTTGCGATTGCAAGTAAATGCAGAACAGCATTAGTGGAACCACCAAGTGCCATAAGAACTGTGATTGCATTCTCAAAGGCTTTCTTAGTCAAGATTTGACGCGTTGTTATTCCTCTGCGAATTAATTCGACAACTGCAGCACCAGATTTAATTGCGTAATCATCTCGACGACGGTCGACTGCTGCTGGTGATGCTGAGCCCGGGAGTGAGAGGCCAAGCGCTTCGCCGATCGCTGCCATTGTGTTAGCGGTAAACATGCCACCACAAGCACCTTCACCAGGACAGATTGCACGTTCAATTTTATCTACTTGCTCCTCTGTTATTAGCCCACGTGCACATGCGCCCACTGCTTCAAAGGCGTCAATGATTGTGACATCTTTGCCATCAACAGAACCGGCCAAAGTTGTGCCAGCATAAACAAATACTGATGCCACATCGATGCGTGCTGCAGCCATCATCATTCCGGGAAGAGATTTATCGCAACCCGCAAATGTAACCATTCCATCTAAACGTTCGGCTTGCATAACAGTTTCAACTGAATCTGCAATAACTTCACGTGAAACAAGTGAGAAGTGCATTCCTTCGTGGCCCATCGAAATTCCATCAGAAACTGAAATCGTTCCGAATTGCATTGGGAAGCCGCCAGCTTCAATTACACCTTTTTTTGAAGCTTTCGCTAAACGATCAAGCGAGAGGTTGCATGGCGTGATTTCGTTCCAAGAAGAGGCAATGCCAATCTGTGGTTTCGCGAAATCTTCATCTTTCATTCCAACCGCGCGCAACATTCCGCGCGCTGGCGCCCGCTCCATTCCATCGGTAACTAAACCTGAACGTGGCTTCATGGAGTTACTCATTTTTTTCCTTATCCCTGACCTAGGTGTTTTAATAATAATTCACGAACCTTTGCCGCGTCGGCTTGGCCACCAGTTGCTTTCATTACTGCGCCAATTAGCGCTCCGGCAGCTGGAATATTTCCACCGCGAATACGTTCAGCGGTATCTGGTTGGGCCGCAATGGCAGCTTCAATTGCAACCATTAGCGCCGAATCATCCGAAACAACTTTTAGCCCACGCTTTTCAATTACATCTTTCGGTGAACCCTCACCATTAATTACGCCTTCAACAACCTGACGGGCTAACTTATCGGTTAAATCTCCGCTGGTTATGAGCGCAATAATTTCAGCAACAAAAGTAGTTGTAATTAACGATATTGGGGCTACTTCTTTTTCATTTGCAAGACGTGAAATTTCGCCAAGCCACCAAGTGCGTGCTCGCGTAGGTTCAGCACCAAGTTTTATGGTCTCTTCAACAACATCAACAAGTTCAGCATTAATTAGTGAGTTCATCTCGGAATCAGGAACGTTCCACTCTTTCTGCAAGCGCTTACGACGATCAGCTGGATTTTCTGGCAACTTGGCCCGAAGTTCTTCAATCCACTTTGCATCTGGAGTTACTGGAACTAAATCTGGTTCCGGGAAATATCGGTAATCCTCGGCTTGTTCCTTCGAACGTCCGGATCGAGTTAAACCACTCTCTTCTTGGAAGTGACGAGTCTCTTGAATAATTCGCATCCCAGCTTCAAGGCGATTTGCTTGACGTTCAATTTCGCCAGTAAGCGCGCGTTCAACTGAACGTAGAGAATTAACATTCTTAGTTTCACTTCGAGTTCCAAGTAATCCGCTTCCGATGGGTGCAAGTGAGACGTTGGCATCACAGCGCAGTGAACCTTGTTCCATCTTTACATCACTAACACCAAGTGAGCGAAGAATGTCACGAAGTTGGGTTACATATGCACGTGCAACTTGTGGCGCATATTTTCCGGTGCCCGGGATGATGCGAGTAACAATTTCAACTAATGGAATACCAGCACGGTTGTAATCGAGAAGTGAATATTCAGCGCCATGAATTCGACCCGTTGAACCACCAACATGAAGAGACTTACCTGTGTCTTCCTCCATATGCACACGTTCGATATCAACGCGGAAGATTTTTGGACCATCATCAGTCTCAATCTCAACATCTAAATATCCATCAACGCAGATTGGTTCGTCATATTGTGAGGTCTGGAAATTCTTCGGCATATCTGGATAGAAATAATTCTTACGAGCAAAGCGGCTATAAGGAGCAATCGAACAGTTAAGAGCTAGGCCAATCAAGATTGTGCTTTCAATGGCTTTCCCATTTACAACTGGAAGCGCGCCGGGAAGTCCTAAACAGACTGGGCAGGTTTGAGTATTGGGCGATGCCCCAAATTCAGTTGCACAGGAGCAGAACATCTTGGAATTTGTATTTAATTCAACGTGAACTTCTAAGCCAAGTGTTGGCTCGTATTTTTCAGTAGCAGTTTTGTAATCGAGTGTCATTTTTGACCCGCTAAATCTGGAGCGTTCGAAAGAATTGGCTTGCCCCACTTAGAAAGTAGAGCTGCTTCCAAAGTTCCACCAACACGGTAGAACCGATCATCTTGCATAACTGGTGCCATGATTTGAAGACCAACTGGAAGTCCATCTTCATCTGCAAGACCAACTGGAAGGCTCATGCCACCTATTCCGGCCATATTTACTGGAATTGTTGCGATGTCACTTAAATACATTGCGACTGGATCATTGCTCTTCTCGCCAATTTTAAATGCCGTAGTTGGAGTTACTGGTGAAATCAAGACATCTGCCTTGGCAAAAGCCTTATCAAAATCCTGCTTCACAAGTGTGCGAACTTTCTGTGCAGATCCGTAATAGGCATCGTAATATCCAGAGGAAAGCGCATAAGTTCCAAGAATGATTCGACGTTTAACTTCCTTGCCAAAACCGGCCTCGCGAGTAGCGCTCATAACTTCTTCTGCGCCTCTGCTTCCATCATCTCCAACACGTAAGCCGTAACGCATCGAATCAAAGCGGGCTAAATTCGATGATGCTTCAGAAGGTGCGATTAAATAATAAGCAGCAAGTGCGTATTCAAAATTAGGACAAGATACTTCGATAATTTCGGCGCCAGCAGCAACTAATAATTCGATTGACTCATTAATTCGCGCACTTACTCCTGCTTGAAAGCCAGAACCGCTTAACTCTTTGATTACCCCAATCTTCATTCCCTTAACGTCAAGGCGCTTTGCTGCTGCAACAACTTGCGGAACGGGTGCATTAATACTTGTTGAATCACGTTCATCATGTCCAGCAATTGCTTCGTGCAACAGCGCAGTATCTAAAACTGTTCGAGCAAATGGACCTACTTGATCAAGACTTGATGAATATGCAACAACGCCGTAACGAGATACGCCGCCGTAAGTTGGTTTAACACCGACTATGCCGGTTAGCGCTGCTGGCTGGCGAATTGAACCACCAGTGTCTGTCCCGATTGCAAGTGGTGCTTCGAACGCTGCAACTGCTGCAGCAGATCCACCACTTGAGCCACCAGGGGTTCTAGTTAAGTCCCAAGGATTTTGAGTTGTGCCATATGCCGAATTTTCAGTTGATGAACCCATAGCGAATTCATCCATATTTGTTTTGCCAAGAATTACGACACCAGCTGCCTTTAATTTTGCAACAACAGTTGAGTCATAAGGTGGACGCCAGCCCTCAAGAATTTTTGATCCGGCAGTTGTGGGCACGCCTTTCTGCGCCAAAATATCCTTAACTGCGATTGGGACTCCAGCTAATGGTGAAAGCGATTCACCTGAAGCCCGTTTTGCATCAACTGCGGCTGCTTGTTGCAAAGCGCCATCGTTATCGATATGTAAAAAGGCGTGAATCTTGTCGTCAACTGAAGCGATTCGATCTAAATGTTGTTGCGTTAGTTCTACTGAAGAAATTTCCTTTGCAGCAAGGGCGATTGCCATCTCGGCTGCAGTTGAGTGAATATTTCTCATTCATCACCAAGAATTTGTGGAACTTTAAACCGGTCTTCGGCTTGGGCAGGAGCACCTGATAGTGCTTCTTCATTAGTAAGGCTTGGTTTTACAACATCATCACGGAAAATATTTGACATCGAAAGTGGATGTGAAGTGGGTGCGATATCGGAAGTTGCAACTTCTTGAACTCGCTTTACCGCTCCAAGAATTTGTTCTAGTTCAGTCGCCATGTGATCTAACTCGGCTGGCGTCATTTCAATTCGGGCCAGCTTTGCTAGGTGTGCGACATCGTCACGAGAAATTGCGGCCATAGTCGAACCTTATCGCGAGCTAGTGCCTACTAATAAATTGAAATTATGCGCGAATCTGGCCAGAGCCAGTGACAATCCAAGTTGTGGTGGTCATCTGCTCTAACCCCATAGGACCTCTGGCATGCAACTTCTGATTTGAGATCCCAATCTCTGCTCCAAATCCCATCTGTTCGCCATCTGTAAATCTGGTTGATGCATTGACCATAACTGCAGCACAATCACTGAGCGCTATGAATTTTGCAGCATTTGACTCTGATTCGGTAACAATTGCTTCGGTGTGCTTGGTTCCATATTTAGCAATATGGTCAGATGCTGCAAGCAAGTTTGGAACTATTGCAACATTCATTTCTAGTGCGTTGTATTCAGTCGACCAGTTCGTCTCATTAGCAATGCTTACGTCAACGTTATTTATCTGAGCAATTTTTGCTACTGCAGAATCAACATTTAACTTAACTTTTGCGCCGCGCAAAGCAGCAAGTGCCTCGGGCAGGAACTCGGCTGCAACACTTTCATGCACGAGAAGAGTTTCAGCGGCATTGCAAACACTCGGCCTGTGAGTCTTCGAATTCATAACTATTGGAAGTGCCTTTGCTAAATCTGCTTCGGCATCTACATATACATGGCAGACGCCAGCGCCGGTTTCGATAGTTGGAACGGTTGAGTCATCTACTACAGTGCGAATCAACGCCGCGCTCCCCCGTGGAATAACTAAATCAACTTTGCCGCGAGCATGCAATAAAGCGGCCACAGTTGAGCGATCTTCTGAGGAAACTAATTGCAGGACTTCTTCTGAAATATTTGTTTTAGCTAAAGCCCGGCGCATCACTTTCACTAAGACTTCATTGCTATTGGCAGCACTTGAAGATCCCCGAAGCAGCGCCGCATTTCCAGACATCAATAAAATTACCGCAGCATCAACAGTTACATTAGGCCGCGCTTCGTAAACCATTCCGACAACACCAAATGGAACAGTTATCTGCTTTAGATGCAGACCATTTTCTAAAGTGCTTTCGCGTAAAGTTTTTCCAAGTGGGCTTTGTAACTTCGCAACTGATATTGCGCCCTCTGCCATGCCGGTAACGCGTGAAGCAGTTAATAGAAGTCGATCCTGCATAGCTTCGGCCATGCCATCTCGGGCAGCAATCTCCATATCTTTAGCATTAGCCGCCAAAATTTCAATTTCACTTACTCTCAATTCATCTGCAATTCGATTGAGTGCTTCCACTCGATCGCTATCACTTGCCGCAATTAAGGTGCGCGCAGCCAAGCGCGCTTTGTCGGCTAATTCCGCAATCATCGCAGTGGCTTCCATGTTCCTAGCCTAGAGCCTTCTACTCTTCTCTCATGAGACGTTTACTGCGAGTGCTACGAAATACTGTGATTGTCCTTATCGCTCTGGCGGTTGCCCTTACAGGTTTCACAAGATTTATTCACTATCCAAATCCGATAGCTACAATAAAACTTGGACTTGCACCAGCATCAAAAACACCAACTTTGATGCCGTGGCACACGATAGATCCCTCAACCAATCCAATCGACTGGCCGACAAGCACTGAAACAACGCCAGACACGGTTGCCTGGAAAGGTGAGCAGATTAAATGGCAAGATTTCTTAGATCGCACAAATACCAATGCCTTCTTGGTAGTTAGAAATGGCGTCATCACTTACGAGTACTACAAGACTGGCTTTAGTGAATCATCAAAACTTCCTTCTTACTCCGTTGCAAAAACAATGACCTCAATAATTGCAGGTCAATTGATTGCCCAAGGAAAATTGAAAGAGAGCGATACCTTCGTCAAGTATTTCCCAGAGTTAAAGACCGGTAGTTCCTTTGATCAGGTAACAGTCCAATCACTCCTGGATATGCAGAGCGGAGTTGGTGTCTCCGATAATTACCCAACTGGGCCAGCAGGGTGGGGCGTTGCTATTGCGCAGATGTATGCCACTACCGATATTGATTGGTTTATGAAACATAATCGCAAGATGGCGTTTGAACCAGGATCAAAATCTGAGTATCGCAGCGTTGATACCCAGATGATTGGAATGTTTATTAAAGCTATTACTGGAACCACGGTTGCCGAATACTTCAGTGAGAATGTTTGGAAACCAATTGGCGCAAAGTATCCAGCGACTTGGAATGTTGATCGTGTAGGCGGAACCGAAAAAACTTTCTGCTGTTTCAACGCTACTGCAAGAGATTACGCCCGCGTTGGTCTAGCTGTAATTAATGGTGGCCAAGCCGGAGCAAAACAAATCATTGATCCGGTCTGGCTAAAAAGAATGACAACACCAATTACAACACTTGATCACAATTGGGGATATGGC
>CAWUTY010000039.1:0-5556 GCA_963925575.1 Candidatus Nanopelagicaceae bacterium | reverse complement strand
GTTAACCATTGAATAAAGAATGGGAGTTCGCGAGATTCTTCAATCTCTTTAACGCCAATTTGTTTCCACTTAAGGTCTGTTCCATCTGGGCGCGTGCGGTGTCCATCGACAGCTTTGCGACCGAACTTTTCTTCAATTGGTGAAATATCTTCGGTGCTAAATACCCAAGTAAGCCAGCCGCCACCTTCTTGTGCTTTCTTTGAAACAGCCTTACCCCAAGGTGTCTGCTCTGTTGCTGGGTGATCAAGCGGGCAAACAACTTCGATGTATTTTCCCTCAAGAAGGGGAGCTGTGAAGTTACGTGTTCCAAAACGTGGGTGGATACCACCATCGACGAATGTTGTCCCTAGGCGTGAACCTAGGCGTTGCACGGTGTCGGCTAGTTGATCATGGGAAGTTACATATGAGACATGGTCTAAGCGCATGGATTTATTCTGCACCATAGAAAGGGGTGGTCTTTACCAATTTTTAATAGGAGTTAAAGGGAGCAGGTCAGGTTTTTCTTAGGGGATTTGCCTTGCAATAAGTACTGGTCTACGGCGTCATCGACACAGGCGCTACCGCGCCCCTGTCCAGTGTGGCCATCAGCATCTAGGGAAATTAGCTTGGAGTTTTTGAAAGTTTGGTTAAGGCCAACTGACCATTCGTAAGGGGTTGCTGGGTCGCGGGTAGTTCCGATGACGATTACTGGAGCAGTTTTGATTGAATTTATCTTATTTGTGGAACGAGTGAATTTGTTTTTAGTTGGCAGAGTTAAGTATTTGCAGGCGATATTTGTGTAGGCAAGGTAGGGACCAAAGACGGGGGCGGCATCGGTGAATCGTTTGGCATCGGCCTTTGTTTTTTCGATGCTGCGGGTATCGGGCCAATCAAGGCAATCAATGATGACACCGGAATCAAGTTCATTTGACATGTATGTGCCATTGGATGAGCGGCCTGAGTATTGATCGGCAAGATCCAAGAATGTATCGCCGTAGCCTTGTTGACCTTCAAGGAATGCGGTGCGAAGTTTTGGCCAGCCATCGACATCATCGTAAAGTGCGGATGCTGTGCCAAGAACAATTAAAGATTCAGTTGCGGTGCGTTCATCGTTTTCCACTTTTGTTTTACGTGGCAAAGGGTTAAGGGCTGCTGTTTCAAATAGTGCGATAATCGTTGATGTGGCTTCTTGTTTATTCTTGGGAAGCGGGCAATCATCTTGTTTTGCGCAATCGGTCAAGAAAGCGCTAAGTGCGTCATCGAAACCTTTTGCTTGAGAGACACTTTGTTCCAAGACTGAAATATTTGGATCGAGTGCGCCATCTAAAACCATGCGGCCGACTTTTTCGGGGAAGAACTGGGCGTATAAAGTGCCAAGGTAGGTGCCGTAGGACTTGCCAAAGAAGTTAAGTTTCTTATCGCCCAGGGCTGCGCGCAGGATGTCCATGTCGCGGGCAGCTTCAGCAGTTGAGTAATGAGTTAAGTATTCGTTGGCATCTTCGCATTTATTTATAAAATTTTTTGAATCTGCGATTGCTTTATCGAGCTCTTCTTGGGTATCTGGCTTGGCATCAGATGCGTAATTAGCATCGGTTTCTTCATCAGTTAAGCATTTAATGGGTGCGCTGCGGTTTACTCCGCGGGGGTCAAAGCCGACAATGTCATAGCGATCTAGGACATCGGGATCAAAGACGTATTCGGCGTTATAGGCGTAATCAACGCCAGAGCCGCCGGGGCCGCCGGGGTTAACGATGAGTGAACCAATGCGCTTTGCTTGATCTTGAGCTTTATAGCGCAGGACTGCAATTTTAAATGTGCCAACAGTTAGGTCTGCATAATCAATAGGTACAAGTAAGTCGGTGCATTCAAAAGATTCGTAGCAAGTTGACCATGCCAAATTTTGATTTTCATATTTGGAAAGGGATGAAAGTGGTTTTTCTATTTTGCTCTCGGCACAACCAGTGAGAATTAGTACCAGGGAAGTTGCGAGCGCAGTTAGTAAGTAGCGAGGTTTAAGCATCAGGCCAGACGACACATCAGAGCTTCGAGGGTAAGTAGCGGTGCTGCATTGTGGCTCAAGTTAGTCCGCCCTTCCATGATGGCGTTGATCTTCTTCACCGTCGTATGGGCGGGGAATTTATGCGCATATTCGGTTATTTCATCGATCATATCAATGTTGATAATGGAATCGGTGGCCCCTGATTGCACTAGCATTACATCGCGATAGAAAGTTGCGATATCCAGCAGTGCGCCATCAATTGAATCGCGCACGGCGCGGGTGGCGCGGGATTTCTGTTCTTTCTCAAGTTCCTTGATTGCCTTTGACCCACCCGTTGCCATGCCGCGACCGGTTGCACCTTTACCGTACGCCTCAGCGAGCGCCGCAGTTTCTTTCTCATCACGTTCCTCAGTTGCGGTATTCGCCTCCGTTGTTGCAAGATCGACAAGTGTTTGCGCTGCTTGGAATGCTGCCGCGATTGAAGAAAGTTGCAGAGGTAGCTTCATGACTTGGGCTCGGTTGCTACGCACGCTTTCGTTAGTGGCGATATAGCGGGCGCGACCGATGTGCCCTTGTGAAACGCGTGCTGCAAAGTCAGCCATAGCAGGTGTTATGCCATCACGCTTTTCAAGAACTTCGGTGACATCATGCGTTGATGGTGTGCGCAGTTGCAGGTGGCGACAGCGCGAGCGAATTGTGGGCAAGATGTCGTGCAAAGTTGGCGCACAAAGCAACCAAACGGTGCGAGCGCCGGGTTCTTCGATCGCTTTAAGAAGGGCGTTGGCCGCGGACTCTGTCATGCGGTCGGCATCTTCCATAACGACCACGCGCCAGCCGCCCATTGATGGGGCCCATGATGTGCGGGTCAGAAGATCGCGGATCTCATCAATCTTGATGGACAAGCCCTCGGTGCGGATGATCTCGACATCAGGATGGCCCGAGCTTTGAGCGCTGCGGCACTCTTGGCATGTGCCACAGCCACCCTTTGGGCAGATAAGGGCTGAGGCAAAAGCAACGGCTGCCGATGATCGACCACTGCCTGGTGGGCCAGTGAAGATCCAAGCGTGGGTCATCTCTTGGGATTCAACGCCTGAGCGAGCTGCAGCGACTGCGCCTTGCAAGATTTCAGTGATGTGGGCTTGGCCGACTAATTGATCAAAGACTGAAGTGGTCATTTCTTTTTGGCGGACTTCTTAATTGTTTTCTTTAACTTCGGTTCTTTAATCTCGTGGGAAATAGCGGGGATCGTTAAGACGCGGTTGGTGATCTCGGCGTGGATTTGCTCGACTGATTGGCGCCCATCAACAACTAAATAACGCTCTGGATCAAGGCGCGCAATTTGTAAGAACTCTTGGCGCACGCGCTCGTGGAAGGCCAGTGGTTCGGCTTCCAGGCGATCACGATTTGTTAATCGTCCGATGCCGACTTCGGCGGGCAAGTCGATCACAATAGTAAGCGTTGGAAAGAGTGATTCCGTTGCCCAACGCGAAATACGGGCAACTTCACCTGGCGATAAAACACGACCTGCACCCTGGTAGGCAATCGATGAATCAAAGTAACGATCTGAAATTACAACTTCACCATTGGCAAGAGCGGGGCGAATAACTGAGAAGACATGGTGGGCGCGATCTGCGGCATAGAGAAGTGCTTCAGCGCGCGGACTGATTTCCCCTGTTTCGTGTCCGAGCAAAATCTTGCGCAGGTCCTTGCCTAAATCTGTGCCGCCGGGTTCGCGCGATAGAACAACAACTTCGCCGCGATCTTCCAGCCATTTCTTTAACAACTTTGATTGTGTTGATTTGCCAGTGCCTTCTCCGCCTTCAAATGCGATGAAGGTTCCTCTACTTGGTGCTCCGGTTATTCCACCGAGTTCACCTTTGAGCGCATTTGAAATATCAGACCAGAGCGAAACATTGGGGCGATCTTTCATATGGTGATAAGAGATGGCGCCGATAATCGCTGCGATGACACCGGCCAATAAAATTGTGGCTTGTGCTCCATTGAAATTAATTGTGGCGTTTTCAAATTCGTATATGTGAACACCAAAGGCTGCGGCGACAATTGGCGCAACAGCCAAGACTGCGACCAAAGTAATGCGGATCAGCGATTGCACGAAGGCAACGGTGCGACCGCGCACTTCATCTTGGACTTCCATACCCAGCATCGTGAAGCCGGTAACCCAAGTGATTCCGCTAAAAGCGCCGAGGAAAATCACGGTGAAGACGGCCATTACAAGGTTTGGAATAAGTGCTAGTAGAACAAGAAAGAAACCAGCAGTTGTGAGCGATGCGCCAAATAAACGTCGGCGCGAGAATTGTGCAAATATCTTTGGGCCAAATGCAATGCCGATAGCAAGACCAGTAAAGACGGCGCCAAATAAAACGCCGTATGCCGCATCGCCGCCACCGAGATCGCCCACGAATGTGCGCGCAAGGCCGATAACCGCACCTGCTGCAAAGAAGGCACCTATCATTCCAACAACAAGGCCGCGCACGATCTTGGTCTGGCTAACTGATTTCCAGCCATCGTGAAGAGATTTTAGAACGCCTTCATCTTTTGCTTTCTTAGCGGCGGCGCCCTTGGGAATTTCTTTAAGTCCCCAGATTGTGATCGCAGCAAAGGCAAAGCTAGCTGCGTTTACATAGAGCGCGATAGCGATTGATCCACCAATAGAAAATGGAAATAGAGATTCAATTGCGTTAGCAAAGAGAGTAAGAAGTGAGAACAAGATCGCGGCGATGGGTGCTGTGCCATAGGCGGCGAGCAATGAGACTTGATTGGCGCTTTCTAGCTTTTCTTTGCCAACAAGATTTGGAACTGTTGCCTCTTTTGCCGGCGACCAGAAGAGAGTTAAACATTCAACCAAAATCATCGCGGTGTAGAGCCAGAAATATGTATTAACGATTGGAATGGAAATATAAAGTGCTGCGCGCATAACATCGGCTGAAACCATTAACTTGCGACGATCAAGGCGATCTGCGATCACACCTGCGATAGGACCAAGGAAAACTGCCGGCAATAGGCGTGCGATGAAGACGCCCGCGATTGCAAAGTTTGCAGTTGTATAAGAACCGCCAGAGAGTTGTTGCGCCATCGCAGTTGTTGCAAGAAGGCCGAGCCAATCACCCAAAGATGAGAAGACCATGGCGTTCCAGAGTCTGCGAAATGCCGGGATTGAAAGAACGCTGCGCGTGACATCCTGCGCGGGGGCGGCAGGGGTTGGAAGACTGGCAGGCATGTGTGAAGTCTATCGGGCGCTTGAAGTGCGCTTAAGGGTGGCAAAGAAGGGTTCTGGGTAGGTTTTCGGGCGTAGCACATAACTTTGTTGTGCTACTCTGCTCAAATGACAACCGCAGCTCGCAAACCAAAGACAACTGCTGCCAAGAAAAAGGCAGAAGTAAAACCTGCTGCACTGCGATCTGTCGGCGTACGCGATTTACGACAGAACGCATCGAAGGTTTTGGATGCGGTTAAAGCTGGTGCGATTATTGAAATCACCGAACACGGTGTTCCGGTTGCGCGCCTTGCCCCAATTACTCGATCACTCTATGACGAATACATCGCAAGCGGACTTATTA
>CAWUTY010000038.1:0-10649 GCA_963925575.1 Candidatus Nanopelagicaceae bacterium | reverse complement strand
ACTTAACCAAAGGCAACCAGCGATTTAAATTTTCGCCACCTTTTACATCAGGGAATTCGACTGAAACTTTTGAATTTGACTCTATAGATGGATATTTGTCATTTAAGATCAATATGTATGCAGCAAAACGGGTTGATAACTCAACTAAGGCGTGGTTGAAAGTCAGGACATAACTTGGGTATTTGCCACGGAAGAGCAGGGCCAAAAGAGTAGGGACTGCTATTACTCCGGCGGTTCCAAGTTTCCAGTTAGTGAACGAGGCAATAAAAATCATCGCAGGAAATGCAAGAATTCCGCGGAAGAAAACGGTCTCACGGTTGCGATTCTCATGCTTGATCGTGATTGAAGTCTTTACTTGGCTAGCCATGACAAGACCTTAGTCTGCTTTTGTATTACTAGTAGCGGGGGCAGGATTTGAACCTACGACCTCTGGGTTATGAGCCCAGCGAGCTACCGAGCTGCTCCACCCCGCGTCGGAAGTGTCAGTCTAAAGGGTCGTGAAGTAATAGCCAAATCGCTTTACTTGCGTCCTTCAGCAGCAATCGCTGCAGCAAGTGCTGCCTTCAAACGATCTTGTGCACGGCCATATGCTGCAAAGTCTCCCTTTGCAAGTGCGGCATTTCCATCTGCAAGTGCTTGCTTAGCGCTTTGTAACGCTGACTTTAGATCTGCAGATGCGTTATTAGTTGTAGTTGTAACTGGTGTACCAGAAGATGATGTTCCAGAGTTTCCACCAAATACTTGATCGAGCGCGCCCTTGAGCGAACTGTCATAACCAATGACATCTCCGAATGAGACAAGTACTTTTTGCAACAATGGATAGGCCGCAGAGTTAGAGGTTGCCTTTACATATACCGGTTGCACATAAAGTAATCCGCCACCGACTGGAAGTGTCAGCAAGTTTCCAAGCACAACATCTGATCCGCCTTGGCGCAACAAGGAAAGTGAGTTTGCAACTTCTGGTTTGGCTTCAAAGTTAGATGCAACTTGTGAAGGTCCGGCAACGTTGGTGCTGCGTGGAAGTTGTAGGACGGTAATTTTTCCGTAATTTGGCCCGTAATTGGAATCAACTACTGCAAATGCAGAAAGGTTTTCACGTCCGCCACGTGGAACAAATGGAGTTGTGAGTGCAAATGTTGGTTTATTAGATCCTGGCATTTCAACTGTCATGTAATAAGGAGGTTGCGCTCCTGCATTGGCACCGAATGTTGAAGGATCACGTGGCACGCGCCAGAAATCTTGTCCGCCGTAAAAGGCTGACGCAGTCTGCACGTGATAAGAGCTAAGCACATCGCGTTGAACACGGAACATATCTTCTGGATAGCGAATGTGCTCAAGAAGTTCTTTCGACATTTCACTCTTTGGAGTAACCGACTTTGGGAAAGCCTTCATCCAAGTCTTTAGAACTGGATCCTTGTCATCCCATTGATAGAGGACAACAGTGCCGTCGTAGGCGTCAACTGTGGCTTTTACCGAGTTCCGGATGTAGTTGATATTTCGATTGCTCTGAGCAGTAATCGCAGCCGAATTCGCGGTTAACGCATCTGCTGTCGCAGTGCCCAGTGAAGTTGTCTGCGCATATGGATAGCCGGCGCTGGTTGTGTAGCCATCAATAATCCATTGAACCTTGCCATCAACAATCGCTGGATATGGATCTCCATCAAGAGTTAACCATGGAGCAACTTTGGCAACACGTTCACGAGGTGAACGGTTGTAGAGAATCTTTGATTCAGCGTTGATCAAACTTGAAAGAACGATGCGCTGTTCTTGGTATTGAATTGCAAAGAGGAGTTTGTTGAGCAAACCGCCCATTGGTACTCCACCTTTACCGGTGTAGGTGTAATTCTTTTGACCGTTTGCAGATGCATCATCTGGATAATCGAATTCAACAGGAGTATCTGTCTTTGGTCCACCGATAATTGAGTAATCAGGGACGTTCTCACCAAAGTAAATACGTGGTTCGAATTTACCTAAGCCAGAAGTTGGAGGAAGGTCACCGACCAAGAAACTTGGTTTACCATCAGCATCGACAGTGTTTCCGAATGCAGAAACAAAACCAAAACCATGTGTATAAACCAAATGGTCGTTAATCCAATTTCGGCTTGGGTTTCCATCAATATTTAATTCGCGAACCGCAACAACAGCATCGCGTTGCACGCCATTTACTGTGTAGCGATCAACATCTAGTGATTCAGGAAAGGTGTAGTAAGGCTTGATCTGTTGCAATTGACGGAAAGTTGCTGATAAAACATTCGGATCCATTAAGCGAATATTTGCAATTGTTGCCGCATCAGATGCTAGTTGACCCGAATTAGTGGAAAGAGTTGCTTGATAATCAGTCATCTCTACATCAGAGAGACCAAAGGCATCGCGCGTAGAGTCAATATTGCGCTGAATATAAGGGGCTTCTTTAGATGATTCAGATGGCTTTACTTGAAATTGCTGCACGGCGCCTGGATAAACACCCGCAATTAATACAGATGAGCCAACCATCAAAGCTGTTCCAGCTGCCGGCAATAACCATGACTTACGGACAATATTGGCGAAGAAGAGAAGTGAACAGATCACGGCAATCGCTGCAAGAATTGATTTAGCAGGCAAGGTTGCATTTACATCGGTATAGGTAAGTCCTGTTATTAATCGACTTTCTTTTAGAGCAAGTGCAAAACGATCAAACCAATATGCAACAGCTTTTATTAGAACAATTAATCCCAATAGAACTGAGAGTTGAACGCGCGCTGCAACTGTTGTGCGCTCACTGCGAAGTTGTGGGCGAAGTCCTCCGTAGAGATAGTGAATTGCAGCGCTGGCCAGCGTTGCCAAAATTAGAGTTGAGATCGCCCAGCCAATTAGCGTTTGATAAAACGGCAAACGGAAAGCAAAGAATGAAATGTCCATATTGAACTGTGGATCTTTAACACCGAAATCGGTGGAGTTCTTAAAAAGCAACCAAGAGCTCCAGAGTTGCACGCCACTGGAACCGCCGAAGTAGAAGAGCACTACGACAACACCAGCAAAGGCGAGTTTGCGAATTGGATCAATCGTTGCGCGATAACGCTCGAGGTTATCGGATTCCATCGCCATTGAAACATTAAATGGGCGAGAGCGAAAGGCCAAGAAAATATTTAGCGAAATAATCGATGAGGTGATTAATCCAAAGGCTATAAATAGCGCGACCTTGGTTGTAAGAACTGTTGACCAGACATCTGTGAAGCCCACTGATTTAAACCAGAGCCAATCCACATAAACACCGCTGAGTGCAACTACTGCTCCGGCGATTACTGCCAAAATTATGAAGGTAAGGGCTAGTGGGCTTGGTTTTTTCATCATGCTCCTAAGTTAGCGCAACTGCGCGGGCGATTCGAATTGAGCGCCGTAATGGCCTCTTCCAGGCTGGAAACTGCTGCTATTTTGATTCCGTCTGGGATATTTGCAAAACCTGGTGCTAGGTCTTTGCAGTTATTTTCTGGGACTAAGAAAAGTGTGGCTCCAGCTTTTTTAGCAGCCAATATCTTTTCGGCAATTCCACCGATACTACCGACGCTGCCTTTCTCATCGATGGTCCCAGTCGTTGCAACGATTCGTCCCTTCAAAATATTTTCAGGGGTCAACAGTTCGACAATGCCAAGTGCGAAGGCTAGCCCGCCACTGGGCCCGCCAGTCTTGGCGAGTGAAATTTCGATATCACTTGGTGCGATTTTTGTCGTACCTATCAGCGGATAATTTTTTTCTACATAATCTAGTGCAGCAATTTTGGCACTTAGCTGCGAATCGACCATCTCGGTCTTCGCAATTACTTTCTCTGCCTCAGCACTTCGTCCATCTTTGTAAAAGAGTGAACGAGGCATAACCGAATAATCACTGCGCATCCATGAATAAATTAACTCGAAACCATTTACATAGGCAGATGGATTGGTAATAAGAATTGAGAGCAAGAGAATCTTTCCATCGCCTGGATAGAAAGTTGGAGTAATTGAAGGCTTCTTAGAGGGAGTTATTACCTCCTTTAAAACATCTTGCGCGTTTCCGGGCATAATGACAACAAAAGGCAGTGGTGCAATTAAGGCAAGCCCGAAGAAGAGCCCGAGTACAAATATCGCTGGCCTCGGAAGTCGGAACTGGATCATTACTTCAAGCCATGTTCTTTAAAGTTAGCGCTCCACAGGTGGTTGCACTGGTTCGACCTGATCGGGGTCGACTTCACCTGGTTCTTCGCTAGCAATGGTTATTTCGGCATCTCTAAACGAATCTTGAAAACGCTGAAATTGGCCGACCGAACGTGTGGTCTCTGATTCAAACTTAGATTTAAATTGGGTTACCCAGAGAACATAACCCAGCGCGCCAAGCAGGCCAGCCAATGGGATAACCCACCAAATAAGTGCCATAAATGCATTGGACATGTTCGGTAGCCTATCTCTTGCGGGAAGAATTCTCACATTGGCGTTGTTGGAAGAAATAAGCAAGATTTAACTTGAGTAACGGGGGCGGGTTATGGCCAGTTTTGGATTCATCCCAAACGATCCTGACGACTCTGAAAGTTCTGGAGAAAGCGGCGGTCCTGATTTCGAAGCGATGATGCGCCAAATACAAGAGCAGATGAAAGCGCAATTTGAGCAACTAGGAATTAACCCTGCTGGTTTTGTAAATCCATTCACAACACTTTTCTCACAAGCAGGTCAGAGTGCATCTGCCAATGAAGGCGTACTCTCAATTACAACTGCGCGCGAGACTGCGAAGAAATTTGTATCGACCCAAGGTTTAAAACCACTTGGCACAAAAGATTTAGAAGTTGTGAAAAGTGCATTTGAAATTTCTGAAATTTGGCTTAATGAAGCAACATCTTTCCCGGCCGCTCCAACAACTCCTACTGCGGCCAGCCGTTTGGACTGGGTGAATGAGACGATGGTTGGTTGGCATAAGACCATGGAGCCACTGGCTGCCGGATTATCAGCCGCAATTTCCAAATTGCTAGATCAAGCTATAACGGCACAGGCGGGGGAAAGCGCTGAAGGAGCACCTCCAATAGAGATGATCACCATGATGTTGCGCTCATTTATTGGAACAATGATCGCTACCCAGTTAGGCCAATCGATCGGCACCTTATCTACAACAGTTACCGGCGCACATGATGTTGGATTGCCTTTACTTGATCCAGCGCGCGCCATTGTTATCCCTGAAAACATTGAACTTTGGGCCGCTGAGTTAGAGATTGCAAAATCAGAAGTCTTTATATATCACGCACTTCGTGAAGGCGCAGTTGCTCGACTCTTTGCAAACAATCCCTGGTTGGTTTCTTATATTCAAAGTGCCGTTGTTGAATATGGCAAGGGAATAAATATTGATATTGATGCCATTCAGCGACAAGCCCAAGAAGCCTTTGAAAAGGCCGATGATCCCATGGGCTTTGCCCTAGACAGCGGAATATTCACGCCCGAAGAATCACCTGCACAAAAAGTCGCACTCCTTAAACTCGAAACTGTTTTGGCGTTAATTGATGGATGGACTGATGAAGTAACCGCACTTGCCGCCGGAGATCGTCTGCCGGCAATTGAACAATTGCGCGAAACTTTGCGACGACGTCGCGCATCGGGAGCACCGGCGCAACTTCTCTTCTCTTCAATGCTTGGCTTACAAGTTTCGCCAAAATTAACTCGCGAAGCGAGCGCTTTCTGGAAGAAGATCCGTGAAGTTAAATCAATTTCAGAACGTGATCAAATCTGGAGCGGTTTGCTACCAACGGCAGATGATTTGTTAGACCCAGAAAAATTTCTTGCCAGCACATCCATTCCGGATGACTTATCGGGACTGGCTGAATAAAAGCGAAGTCCCCGGCCGCTAATTTAATTTATCTGCCTTCCCCTTGCAGATAGATCAAACAGTTATCCGAGGACTTCGTAAGCGCAACTTATGACCAAAGTTCTCTAGAATCAAATAAATAGAGATTTGACACGCCTGTAATTTGGGTTGTAACGCAAAATTCTTTTTCCCTAAATCTCTCAACACGTACTTTAGATTTTGCAGATTTCAATCTAATTTACGATTCGAGGAGTACTTTTTGACTATGTCATTTGAAAACGATGAAAGCGAAGATGACTTAACCCTGCCTGGAATTTCAGAGGGTGAGATAATTGTGATTCGTTCGACGCGGCGCAAGCGAAACATCTCGGCCTATCGCCAAGGCGGAAGAATAATTGTTTCGATCCCTGCGCGCATGAGTAAAGCCGATGAACATGCAATCGTGCCCGAGATGATCGCCAAGATTCGTAGCCAAGAGAGTTCACGGATACCCAGTGAGGAGCTCCTCATGGAGCGCACAGGCGAACTAATGACATCCCTAGCCCCAGAGATCACTGCTCGCCCGGCCTCGATAAATTGGCGCCCGATGCGCGAGCGCTGGGGATCTTGCACCAGCGTCGATCGCACGATCCGCATCTCAGATCGCCTTAAGTTAGCCCCGGATTACGCGCTGGATTATGTCCTCTTCCATGAGGCTATCCATCTGCAGCACTCTGACCATGGCGAGGCCTTCACCGATGTTTTAGCCCGATTTGAGGGCGCCGAGCTAGCCAGCGCCTACTTGGATGGGTATGAGGCGGCCGAACGCGCCTTGGCTGAGCCTGTGGAGCTAAAAAAATTACGCACAAATAAGGGCTAGTTCAGCGTATTTGAGCGTGAGCAGGGGTATCGTCAGGTTTGCACGTGTGGGCGCTCAGAGCTCAGGCGGCGATTGGAGGAAATTATGACAGCAGAGACATACAAAGGTGACGCTTACTGCGTTAAGTGCAAAGCGAAGCGTGACTTCGAAGGCACTGTGAAGATCTCCGAGTCTGGTCGTCGCATGGCGCAGGGTATCTGCCCAGTCTGTGGCACCAAGGTCAACAGAATTCTTGGCAAAGCTCAGTAATCAATTTCACCATTTAAAAATTCACCCCGTCGTTCATCACACGTTGATGGGCACGGGGTGAATTTATTTTTAGCCTCATAGTTAATCTTTCGCGGCGCCGATAGCGGCTACACACATGCGCTCGAGCGCTCGCTACGGCAGGCGCCAATCCTTTGCAGATGAGCGAAGAAAGAATTCAAGGGCTTAAATTTAAATCTGGAATCAATCTATATGCCGGTGAGCAGGCGGGCCAATTTCTCTTTGGAACGATGCGCAGCCGGCTCACCATTAACTCACCTCTTGCCCCTGAAATTTATTCTGCACTCAAGCGTGGCCTCACCCGCAGTGAATTGGAATCGCTCTTGGCGGTGAGCGCTGCCGACTTGGATGAACTGTTGGCACAACTGCACTCTTATGAATTTCTAGAAACACAATCGAGTGCCATCCAAATTTCGCAAAGATTTATTTCCAATATCGCCGAACGCGCCGCCAAAGGAAGTGATCGCAGTAAAGATGCTTCTTACGCGCAGATGAAAAATCGGATTGCCCCTGAATTAACTCTGACGAGGTGGTTACCTGGAGTTTGTGATTCTGGAGTTGCAACTGTGAGCACCCGACAAAGTGCACATCTAGAAATTTCTGGAAATTCTCGCGCTGCCCAACATTTATTTTCAGCACTTGTTGCAAGTGGCCTTACGCATACGCAGTTTGCGCCCTCTTTTCGTCGCGGCCGCGAACAAGTCTGCGACGCTGATATCTCTGGAGGATTTATCTCAGCCGTAGATTATGGGCAGGTATTTACATCGCTCTGCTACGAAAAAGCCAAATCAATTGCGCTCTTTCCGCAATGCTCTGAAGAAAGCGCCGAAGAGTTACCAATCGGATTTGCTGAAAAAGTAATCAAGATCCACTTCGGAGAAATTGATTCGGCGCTCCTTGCCCTTTGGATGTCGGCTGGACAAGAACATCTCCTTGTCAGTGAAATTAGCGGTGGATATTTAACAATTACTCCACTAATTAAGCCTGGAATAACTCCTTGCAGCCGTTGCTGCGAACTAACAATTGCAGATCAAAGCCGAGCAACGCTTTTGGAGAAAGCATTGATTAAAGATGAGCTGCCAATCGTTGGAGCCAATTATCTGGCCTCGATTTTGGCGGCCCAATTACTGCAACTAATTGACACTGGGATTTGCACGCTATCCACAGAGGCGATTTCAATTGACTTACTTGACCTCTGTAACACAAAACACATCGCCATCACGCGCCATCCCATGTGTGGGGTGTAGCTGGTAATTAGTTTTCAATTAGCGCCCTGAACAATTTCTCTGAACAATAGGCGCATGGCTAAGAAAGAGTCGAACGAGACTCAGATCCCGAGTTCCACCGCTGCCCGTTCGGCGAAGATGGTCTCTATTCCAGTCGGACTAGCCGGTCGCGGCATCATCGGACTTGGCAAACAATTAGTCGGTCAATCTTCATCAGTAGTTGTCACAGATATTCAAGAGAAGACAGCAGAGCAACTCTTTAAAGTCCTTGGCGAACTAAAGGGCGGTGCGATGAAATTTGGGCAAGCGCTCTCGGTATTTGAAGCAGCGCTTCCTGAAAATATTGCCAAGCCTTATCGCGAGACTCTAACCAAATTACAAGAGTCAGCACCTCCCTTGCCAACTCGCGTAGTACATAAAGTTTTGGCAAAAGAATTAGGCGAAAACTGGCGCGATAACTTCACTTCATTTGATGACAAAGCAACCGCTTCAGCTTCAATCGGCCAAGTTCATAAAGGTGTTTGGAAAGATGGTCGCGCCGTTGCAGTGAAGATCCAATACCCAGGTGCTGCTGAAGCTTTAATCTCAGATTTAAATCAGATCCAACGCTTTGCCAAAATTTTCCAATTAGTTTTGCCCGGTCTAGAAATGAAACCGTTGTTAGAGGAACTGCGAGCGCGCATCATCGAAGAAGTTGATTACAAATATGAAGCCGAGGCGCAAGAGGCTTGCTGGCGCGCATATGAAAATGATCCAGATGTGGCGATTCCAAAAGTTGTAATGGCAGCAGATAAAGTCCTGGTATCAGAATGGCTTGAAGGAATTCCGCTTTCTAAAATCATTGCAAGTGGAACACAAGAAGAACGTAACAACGCCGGAATGCGTTTGGCTAGGTTCCACTTCACTTGCCCCGAGCGCGCCGGTTTATTGCATGCCGATCCACATCCTGGAAACTTCCGTTTACTAGCCGATGGTCGCATTGGAGTTTTAGATTTCGGCGCCTGCAACCGTCTGCCAAATGGTTTTCCAGAACCATTTAAGAATCTGTTAAAGCACGCCCTTGATGATGATGCCCAGGCGCTATATGACGGCTTTAAGGAAGATGGATTTATCTTGGAAGATGTCGATGTTGATCCAAATCTGGTTCTAGATTTCTTGGTTCCACTAGTTGAACCACTACGAACTGAAACATTTAAATACTCGCGCGAATGGCTGCGCGATCAAAGCGCCCGCGTTGGTGATCCGCGAAATCCAACGGCCAAGATCGGCTTCCAGCTTAATTTGCCTGCTGAATATGTCTTGATCCATCGCGTTACCTTGGGAACAACTGGCATCTTCTGCCAGCTAGAAGCCGAAGGCAAGTTCCGCGATGAAGCACTTTCCTGGTTCCCCGAAATCGCACCTGCTGGCGTTTAACGAGATATTTTTCGAACCATTTTCCAGTGATATAAATAAACTGGAACTGTCACCAGCAAAGTCACGAGTGAACTAGTTATTCCGCGGATTGCGTTGCGTCGGTTCTGATCAATATTGGCTTGCTTGAGAACTTCAGGATCTATTTTGGGATCGGTCTGCGCTGCATACGGATCAACGTATCCGGCATCAGGAACAACTAAATCTAGGCCTCGATTGATCAAACTAATTACCGTAAAGAGACAGACGAGAAGAGTAATCAGGCTGATTGCATAAAGGTAAAGTGAACGCCAATCAACTCCGATATGCGCAACTGCGCTCTCTTTTTTATTGGCTACTGCCTTCTTGGAAACGCTCTTCTTCGCTGTGGTTGCCATGGTTACAGTGTGGCACGACCCCCGCCTTGAAAGGGAAATTCAATACGAGGGTCGTGCGAGCAACGGATACCTGCCGATTGAAGTAATTACACGAACGCTGCAATGCGCGGTGGACGTCCCGCACGGCGCTTGCGCTCAATAATTACGCCATCTTCGATTAACTGCCCACCCCAGACACCACATGGTTCTTCGCGGGATAAGGCACCGTCTAAACATTTATTTCGCACAGGGCAGCTGCCGCAAAGCGCTTTCGCCTGAGCAATTCCTTCATCACTTTCGGAGAAGAAGAGTTCGGGATCAGCGTTATGGCATGGCAAAGTAAAGGCGATGGCCGAGTCATACGTACCGGTGACTTCATAGAGACCGATCTTCTCGCCTGTTTGCGCCCAGCCTGGTACCTGTAGTTCGCTGTAGAGAACGCTCATCGTTCTCACCCACTTTCTTCTCTCTCGTTTGCTTGATTTTCTTAGGGAATTAAAAAAGGCCTTCAACTCCTTTGTGGAGTTTCAGGCCTTGGGTTTGGCATCTATCGGTCTTATCCGATCGAACCTCCTGTGGCCTCATCCACGGCGTAAAAAGCTGCGTAAAACGCTGGCTTTGACGCTGCGGGCCAATTTGTATGCTTCTTTGTAGTCGCATGGAAATTGGCAGGCGAAGTAGCAGCGCCGCGTGTAACGCGTGCTGTGGTGAATGATTTAGATGTAAACATCG
>CAWUTY010000037.1:0-3038 GCA_963925575.1 Candidatus Nanopelagicaceae bacterium | reverse complement strand
ACTAAGCACTAAACGAGAGCGGTAATTATGATCTTCGACGTAGTAGTTGAAATCCCAGCGGGCTCACGTAATAAATACGAAATCAATCACTCAACAGGTGAAGTCCGCCTAGACCGCATGCTCTTTACTGCAACTCGCTTTCCACATGATTATGGATTCGTTAAGAATACCCTCTCCAATGATGGCGATCCACTTGATGCTTTGATTATGTTGGATGAGCCAACATTTCCTGGTTGCGTTGTTTCTTGCCGCGTTATTGGCATGTTTCGCATGACCGATGAAAAAGGCGGCGATGACAAGTTGTTATGCGTTGCAGCCGGTGATATTCGCAAATCTAACCTCAATGATTTAGATGATGTCCCGATTTACGAACTAGATGAAATCAAGCATTTCTTTGAGGTCTATAAGACTCTTGAGCCAGGCAAGGAAGTTCATGGCGGAGATTGGGTCGGACACGACGCCGCCGAAGAAGAAATCCTCGCGTCTTATCAGCGATATAACGAAAGCCACTAAGACTCCCCTTTAACATTGCTCCATTGCACAGCCACTCGAAGGCCGCGCAGATTCGGAGATAACTGTGATGGATATTAATTCCGGCGATACTGCATGGGTATTAGCAAGTGCCGCTCTTGTTTTATTTATGACGCCAGGGCTGGCCATTTTTTATGGTGGAATGGTTCGCGTAAAGAGTGCGCTAAATATGATGATGATGTCATTCGCTGCAATTGGCGTAACGACAATTATCTGGGTGCTCTACGGATATTCCTTAGCTTTCGGTAAATCAAATGGCGGGCTAATCGGAAATTTAGACCACATCGGTTTATCTAATACTTTGGATCAGGTAACCGGTGCTGAAGGACATCAAATTCCAGTTCTGGCTTTTGCCATGTTCCAATTAACTTTTGCAATCATCACGGTGGCACTTCTTTCCGGCGCAATCGCAGACCGTGCAAAATATGGTTCTTGGGTAATTTTCGTTGCGGTTTGGATTACTTTGGTTTACATACCTGTTGCGCACTGGGCCTTTGCTAGCCAAGGCGGTTCAGGCGGTTGGATCATCGACAAACTTGGTGCACTCGACTTTGCGGGCGGCACTGTTGTTGAAATTAACTCAGGTGCGGCAGCGTTAGCCCTGGCACTTGTTCTTGGTAAGCGCGATGGCTTTAGACGCGATCCAATGCGGCCACACAATATGCCGCTAGTTCTTCTAGGTGCAGGAATGCTCTGGTTTGGTTGGTTTGGATTTAACTCAGGATCAGCGCTCTCTGCAGGTTCACTTGCAGCAATAGCAATGATTAATACTCAAATCGCAACGGCTGCCGCCGCTATGTCCTGGCTGGCATTTGAAAAGAAGCGAGATGGCAAAGCCACAACACTTGGCGTGGCATCTGGTGCAATCGCCGGCGCAGTTGCAATCACACCTGCCTGCGGATTCTTGAACCCGCTTGGTGCGCTAGTGCTTGGTTTAATTGCTGGTGTGGCCTCCAGCTGGGCCGTGACTCGCAAATATAAATATGGGTATGACGATTCTCTAGATGTCGTTGGAGTTCACGGCGTTGGCGGAATCTTGGGAATGCTATTTATTGGACTTGCTGCAACCGTTACCGCAAATGCTGCAGGTAAAGATGGTCTCTTCTTCAGCGGCGGAACCGAGCTAATGCAGTCACAAATAATCGCAATTATTGCTGTGGGCACCTTCTCCTTCTGCGCAACTTGGCTAATTGCCACAATTATCAGTAAAACCATTGGATTCCGCGCCTTCCGTGACGATGAACTAAACGGCCTAGACACAACATTCCACGCCGAATCCGCCTATGACATCACCGGAAACTCAAACCGGTACTAGAGTTCAAACAAGAGAAGCGAGATAAATATGAAGCTAATTACCGCAATCGTTAAGCCAGCCAAAGTTGATGACATCAAAGTCGCGCTACAAGCTGCTGGCGTTCACGGCATGACAGTCTCTGAAACCCGCGGTTTTGGACGCCAAAAGGGCCATACTGAAATTTATCGTGGCGCCGAATACACAGTTGATTTCATTCCAAAAGTTCGTATCGAGCTACTTGCCGAAGATTCTGAAACCGCAAACTTGGTCGACATCATTGCCAATACAGCTAACACCGGTTCAATCGGCGACGGAAAGATCTGGGTAACACCAGTTGAAACTGTTGTCCGAGTTCGCACTGGCGAGCGCGGAGCCGACGCTCTCTAATTAGTTGGTGCCTTAAAGTCAGGGCATCTATCCAGCAGAGAAATCATCGCAGCCTTTTCAGGCTTGGTAACCCACAACCCATACTTTGCTTTCACAACAATCTGCTGCGCCACATAGGCACACCGAATATTTTTCAGCGGCGGCAACCATGTTGCGGCATCGCCATCACCTTTCTGCGAATTCAATCGCCCCTTTACCGCCAACAAATTCATCGGGTCATTAGCAAAAGCCATGCGCTTGTCATAACTCAACTTAAATGCCCCGGTCTGCCAGGCATTCGACAGCGCCACCACATGATCTATCTGCACATCAGAACTAGTTGCCACGCCCCGCAGAAACGAAATCTTCTCCCCCGAATATGGATCGACCAAGATTCCAGATAGAACAACACATTCCTTGGTTCCATCTTTATAAACAATCGAAGTTAAATCGCGATACAAAATGTCATTTCGCGTATCACAGCCATTGCGATCAACATCTGACCAGGCCGGTCCAAATTGCGATCTTTCGTAGCCAGTCTTTGCCGCCCTACCTTTGACCGCCAACGTTTCCAATACCGCCACCGCAGTCTTAGGCGCAGCCTCAAGGGGTGCTTGACCCATCGCTACGCCCAACACCAAGAGCACCGAAATACGGATTTGCCAGCGACTCATGTCACCATCTTCGCCTTATGGCGCGTGTTAGACAAGGCGCGTTGTCCTGATAGGGTCTGCTCTGCATTCAAACATTCGAACGTTTGAATGGGTTGTTAGCTCAGTTGGTAGAGCAAGGCACTCTTAATGCCTGGGTCGGGGGTTCGAGTCCCTCACAACCCACTTATGTAGGT
>CAWUTY010000036.1:0-4582 GCA_963925575.1 Candidatus Nanopelagicaceae bacterium | reverse complement strand
ATTCGTGAATCGTTCGGTAGCGATATCACCGGACGTAAATTTGTTTATCTCGGCGATGGCAACAACATGTCACATGCTTGGCTAACGATGGGTGCAATCATGGGTGCGCACGTTGTTGCCGCAACTCCTACCGGCAAATGGGCGCCAAACGCCGATGTGGTTGCGAAGGCAAAAGAAATTGCATCGCAAACTGGTGCAATTATTGAGGTAACAAATGATCCGGAATCTGCGGCTAAAGGTGCCAGTGCTTTATATACCGATGTCTGGATGTCGATGGGCGATCCTGAGGCCGAGCGAGCCGAGAAGATGAAGATGCTGGCTCCTTTTGCCGTAACCGAATCTTTAATGGCGCTAACTGCAAAAGATTCAATCTTTATGCATTGCCTGCCAGCACATCGCGGTGAAGAAGTTGCAGCTTCGGTCATTGATGGAAATAAATCAGTTATCTGGCGTGAGGCCTACCATCGCCGCACGACGATCCAGGCCCTGCTCTATCACCTGACCCGCGGTGAACTTAAGGGTAATTAATTTCCCCGTTATTCATCTCTTTTGGTCTCTCACTTTTTTAACTGAGCAAGTAAGGTTTGCCCATGCGTGTAGCCGTCCCATTAGAAGTAAAAGCTGGCGAAAAGCGCGTTGCGCTCGTTCCAGACATCATCAATAAATTAACCCGCTTGGGTTATGACGTTGTAATCGAATCCGGAGCCGGCGATCACTCGCAAGGTACCGATTCCGCTTACACCGCCGCTGGCGCCACAGTTGTTAAGGGCGATGTCATTAGTTCTGCCGACATCGTGCTTTCAGTCCAACCACTAAATCCAGCGCAGATGGCTAGATTAAAAAGTGGCGCAATTACCATTTCGTTCCTATCTACTGTGACCGCTGTTGATTCAATCGATGCCGCAATTAAGGCTGGGGTTACCGCGTTCTCACTCGAACTTGTTCCCCGTATCTCACGCGCGCAGTCAATGGATGCGCTCACATCTCAGGCACTTTGCGCTGGTTATCGCGCAGTATTAGTCGGTGCGGAAATGTCACCACGTTTCTTCCCATTGCTTATGACTGCCGCTGGAACAGTAACTCCGGCACAAGTTTTGGTACTTGGCGCGGGCGTTGCTGGGTTGCAAGCGATTGCAACCGCGCGACGTTTAGGCGCTGTTGTATCTGCCTACGATGTCCGTCCATCTTCTGCTGATGAAGTTAAATCAATGGGCGCAACTTTTATTGAATTAGAACTTGAATCACTTGAGGGCGCGGGCGGTTATGCGCGCGAGATGACTGAAGAACGCGCGGCTAAACAACGTGAACTCTTGACTCCATACATTGCAAAATCACATGTTGTTATTACAACAGCGGCAGTTCCCGGACGCACTGCGCCACGTTTAATGACGCAGGCAATGATTGATTCGATGGAACCTGGCACAGTGATTGTTGACTTAGCTGCTGAAACTGGTGGA
This sequence comes from Candidatus Nanopelagicaceae bacterium, assembly GCA_963925575.1. Classification (GTDB taxonomy): domain Bacteria; phylum Actinomycetota; class Actinomycetes; order Nanopelagicales; family Nanopelagicaceae; genus Planktophila. The sequence goes on along the minus strand of CAWUTY010000036.1, from coordinate 3,125 downwards.
AACGTTGAAGGTTCAAAGCCTGGTGAAGTTGTCGTAACTAGTGGCGGAGTTCGCATCTGGGGCGGTAAAGATGTACCAAGCCAATTGCCTTTCCATGCATCTAGTTTGTATTCACGAAATGTTGTTAATCTGCTGACGTTGATGACGACTGCAATAAAAGATGACGCACCAGTTGCGCTAAATCTTGATTTTACTGATGAAATTATTAACGCATCGGCTGTTACTCATGGCGGAGTTCGTCGCGATCCAAGTGCAGGAGGAGCCAAATAATGGATGCAATGGCAATTGTTTCGATCTTTGTTTTAGCCGTCTTCGTAGGTTTTGAAGTCGTATCAAAAGTATCTTCAACTCTGCACACCCCTTTGATGTCAGGTGCCAACGCAATCCACGGAGTTATCTTGGTCGGCGCAATCATTGTGGCCGATCACAGCGAAACTAACCTAGAACTAGGTCTTTCTCTGGCCGCGATCGTCTTGGCGACCATCAATATGGTTGGTGGATTTGTCGTTACTGATCGCATGCTCGAAATGTTTAAAGGTAAGAAGAAAGGAGCAGATAAATGAACCGCACCATGTATGACTTAATTGGACTAGCGGCCGGGGTCTGTTTCATTCTCGCCCTAAAGGGTTTATCTCACCCAAAGACTGCGCGTCGCGGAAATTTAATCGGCGCACTTGGTGCAACCGTTGCAACGCTGGTTGTATTTGCATATAACGCACCGCTCAATAACTTAGGTTGGATCTTGGGCGCACTCGCTGTTGGTCTAGTTATTGGTGTTCCTGCTGCTCGTAAAGTGCAGATGACCCAGATGCCACAGCTAGTCGCGCTATTTAACGGAGTTGGTGGTGGCGCAGCAGCGCTAGTTGCAATCGTTGAATACCTAAATCTTGGCGCCGAAGCAACGACTGCAGAAGTTATCTTCACAGTATTTACCGTCGTTGTTGGCTGTGTATCTTTCAGCGGTTCGATCATTACATTTATGAAGTTACAAGAACTGATGACAACTCGCCCAGTGGTTTTCCCTGGTGGACGCTTCGTAATTGCAGCAACTCTTGCCGCAGTGCTCGGCGCATCTGGTTGGGTTGTAGTTGAACTCGGCACAACTCCACTGCTCGTTCTTGCCGCACTTTCCTTGGTTTTCGGTATTTTATTCGTGCTGCCAGTTGGTGGCGCAGATGTACCTATCGTTATCTCACTACTTAACGCCTTTACTGGCTTAACTGTTGCGGCTAGCGGTTATGTTCTTGATTCAACTCTGTTGATCATCGCGGGCACATTAGTTGGCGCGTCAGGAACAATTCTGACTCGCTTGATGGCAGATGCGATGGGTCGATCACTATTCGGAACTTTGTTCGGTGCATTTACTGCAAAGCCACAAGATGTATCTGCTGCTGGCGAAGAACGCCCAGTACGTTCCGGTTCACCTGATGACGTTGCAATCTTGCTTAACTACGCACGTCGCGTAGTAATCGTTCCTGGTTTTGGTCTTGCTGTTGCGCAAGCACAGCACACTGTTCGCGAACTTGCCGATCTAATGCTTTCAAAAGGCATCGATGTTGCATACGGAATTCACCCAGTTGCGGGTCGTATGCCTGGACATATGAACGTACTTCTTGCTGAAGCTAATGTTCCATATGATCAATTAGCCGAAATGGATGAAGTAAATCCAACATTCGGACAGACCGATGTGGCAATTGTTATTGGTGCAAATGACGTAGTTAATCCAGCAGCGCAGACTTCACCAGGATGTCCAATTTACGGAATGCCAATCTTGGAAGTTTCTAACGCTGCAAATGTCATCTTCTTAAAGCGTTCTATGCGTCCAGGGTTTGCCGGAATCGAAAATGAATTGCTTTACGATCCAAAGACAATGTTGTTATTCGGTGATGCAAAGGCTTCTCTTACTAAAGTTGTGAGCGCACTTAAAGCTTTGTAGTAACGCGCTAGCCAACCATTTCGGTGTCGCGCACTTTTGTTTTATCGTGCGTGCACTTGGTGCTTGCTGGTAAATCGTTGCAGGAATCGCATAACAAAATAAGTTCGTGGCAAGTCTTTGTGCGGCAGTTGCGGAAGATTTTGCTTGGGGACTGACAAATTTCACATTCGCCGATGACTTTAGTCTTGGTTGAAAAATCTATCGCCATTCGAGAATCAAAGGTGTACAACGAGCCTTCCCATAGGCCGCTATCTGCAAACTTTTCACCGTATTTAACGATGCCACCATCGATTTGGTAAACCTCTTTAAATCCACGGTTCTTCATGACCACTGACAAGATCTCGCAGCGAATTCCGCCGGTGCAATAAGTAACGACTGGCTTTTCCTTCAGGTGGTCATATTTGCCACTTTCAATCTCGCGCACGAAGTCACGGGAAGTATCTACATCAGGAACAATCGCATTCTTAAACTTGCCGATCTTGGCTTCGAACTGATTGCGGCCATCAAAGAAAACAACATCATCGCCGCGTTCAGCAACCAATTCATGAACTTGCTCTGGGCGAAGGTGTTTACCTCCACCGATAACACCTGATTCGTCTACTTTAATTTCATCAGAATTATCAAATGCAACAAGTTCATTTTTCACTGCAATATAAAGTCTTGGGAATTCATCGCCTGTGCCCTGTGACCATTTGAATGCGATTTTCTTAAAGCCAGGATACTTTTTAGTGTGCTTTACATATTTTCGTAGATCATCAATGTCGCCGCCAACGGTGCCGTTGATTCCGGTCGGCGAAATCAAAATGCGGCCCTTTAAATTTAGAGTTTCACATAAAGTCTTCTGCCAAAGTTGCACAGCAACTGGGTCTGCTATGGGTGTGAAGCCATAGTAGAGAAGCACCTTCTGCGGATTCATAAGCTCATTCTATCCACTTACATTTCGAGTCAAAACTAGCCTGGAATGCTCGATAGGCGACTGTGTAGTTATCTTTTCAGTCGCCGATAGATATTTTCCGCATGTTTTAAGTTGATTGCTTGGTGGATAGAATACGAGCATGAACCCGCAGAAGGTACTCCTGTACTACGGCTTTACTCCCATAGGTGATCCTGTTGCGGTTCAGCTCTGGCAGAAAACTCTCTGTGAAACTTTAAATTTAAAGGGCCGTATTTTAATTTCCCCAACTGGAAT
>CAWUTY010000035.1:0-6205 GCA_963925575.1 Candidatus Nanopelagicaceae bacterium | reverse complement strand
GATCGAGCCGGCCAAAGCGCGTCCACCTTCAGAGTCATAGGCAAGACCTGATGCCATAAGAAGGGCGCCCAGGTTTGCATATCCGATTCCGAGCTGACGATAGGCGCGAGTTGTCTCACCGATTGCAACAGTTGGGAAATCCGCAAAACAGATTGAGATATCCATTGCAGTGATAATCATTTCGGATGCGCGAGCAAATGTCTTAGCATCGAATGAACCATCTGCTTTTAGGAACTTCATCAAGTTAAGTGAAGCCAAGTTACATGATGAGTTATCTAGTGACATGTATTCAGAGCAAGGGTTTGACGCGTTGATGCGACCTGTCTCTGGAGTTGTGTGCCAATCATTGATGGTGTCATCGAATTGAACGCCAGGGTCAGCACATGCCCATGCAGCTTGCGCGATCTTTGTGAAGAGTGCGCGCGCATCAACTGTTTCAATAACTTCACCAGTTGAACGAGCTGTTAAACCAAACTGCTCACCGTTTTCAACAGCGTTCATGAACTTATCTGAAAGGCGAACTGAGTTATTTGCATTCTGATATTGAACGCTGATGATGTCTTTTCCACCAAGGTCCATATCAAAGCCCGCATCACGAAGGGCGCGGATCTTGTCTTCTTCATTGACCTTTGTTTCGATGAATTCTTCGATATCTGGGTGATCAACATCTAGGACAACCATCTTGGCTGCGCGACGGGTTGCGCCCCCTGATTTGATTGTTCCAGCGGATGCGTCAGCACCGCGCATAAAGGAGACTGGACCAGATGCTGTTCCACCTGATTTTAGAAGTTCCTTTGATGAACGAATACGTGAAAGGTTTAGTCCAGCACCGGAACCGCCCTTGAAGATCATTCCTTCTTCGCGGTACCAGTTAAGGATGCTTTCCATCGTGTCATCAACCGACAAGATGAAACATGCGCTTACTTGCTGAGGTGAAACTGTTCCAACGTTAAACCAAACTGGTGAGTTAAATGAGAAGATCTGATGCATGAGCATATGTGTTAGCTCGTGTTCGAAGATCGTCGCATCTTTATCTGTTGCAAAATAACCAAATTCTTTTCCGGCTTTTGTATATGTAAGAACTACGCGATCAATAACTTGCTTGAGTGACCACTCGCGATTTTCTGCCCCTACTGCCCCACGGAAGTACTTTGTTGTAACGATTGTTGAGGCGTTCACAGACCAAAAGTCTGGATACTCAACACCGCGTTGTTCAAAGACTGTCTCGCCTGTTTTCCAGTTTGACTGAAGAACATCGCGACGCTCCCACTTGACTTCATCATATGGATGAATTCCCTCAGTTGTATAAATTCTTTCCATTGAAAGACCTGTGCTGGTCTTGCCTTTGGATGGTCGGTTGATGACCGTATCTGACATTTTATATTTTCCCGTCTTCTCTTAATTAACGATTGCTCGTTGTGATTTGATTAATTTTTAACGATGGGGCATCGCTTTTTGCATTTGCGCTTTGGGAATTCGCGCTCGAAGGTATTGCTCGCAGTAACGCGATCTCGCCTTCGAAATCTTCAAGGGATTTAAAGTTACGGTATACCGAGGCATAACGCAGGTAGGCGACCTCATCGAGTTCGCGAAGTGGCGCAAGGATTGCAAGTCCCACCTCTTGAGCTTCGATTTCAGCCTTGCCGGTGCGGCGAAGGGTCTCTTCAACGCGCTGGGCCAATAGGACTAGATCATCATCGCCAACTGGGCGACCTTGGCAGGCTTTACGAACGCCAACCAAAACTTTTTCGCGAGCAAATGGCTCGGTAGCGCCAGAGCGCTTGATGATATTTAGGAGAGCAACTTCTTGAGTTGAGAAGCGCTCGCCACATTGTGGGCATTCGCGGCGACGGCGGATTTGTGTGCCATCTTCAACCGGACGAGAGTCAACGACTCGAGAATCATCGTGTGTGCAGAAAGGGCAAATCATTTCGGCGTGTCTCCCTTCGAAATACTAGATATTTCCTAAATTTAGATGTATTGGTGAACCAGCAAAACTACCGCAAAAATACTACTTATGGAAGTTTTATTCGGTTCGACCCCTACATATAGTGTGAACTATAAAGCATTTCTAGAGGGTTTGCCTGTCGAGTAGGCAAATTTTAGATGAACGGCGTGTCGTGCCCTCTAGAGCGAATCAAGAGCCAATCAAGCGTGAGCCGCTGTGCGCCTTGGCTAGCGCCTTGTCGAAGGTCCAAAGCGCGGCGCTGGCCTGGGTGGCGCTGGCGCTGATAATCGCATCAGGGGTGGCCAACCCGGTCTTGGCTCGCAGCTTTGCCGCCGCCATAGCGATCTGGCTAGTTACTTCAATAAATGGCTCAAAGCCCCGAGTGAGTTCTTGGAGCATCCTCTCTGACTCTTTTTCAGAGACCTTAAATGCGGCGACCATCGACTCAGTCAGAGTAATTGTTGAAATAAGAAATTTTGCAGAGGTCTGTGAAATGTCGGCAACAATTTTTTTGTGGTGCTTATCTCCGCTGTTGAAAAAAGCGATTACCGCCGAAGAATCTAGAAGTATCGATTCCAAGATTCGCGCTCCTTCGCAAGATCGAAATCTTTAAACACCTCAGTAAATTTGCCTTCGTGCCCAATTAGATTGTTCTTCGCCGTTGGTCGAATTTCGATAAAACCAGCGCCATTCAATAAGAATTCCACTTCATCCCCTGCCTGTATTCCGACTTGTCGCAATATATCTACGGGCACCGTCAATTGATTCTTAATTGAAAGCTTGCTTGTGGATTTCCTTCCACGCCGTGCCAATTTAACTTTTTCCTTAACCTTTACTTTATTCGCCATAGGTAAAGATTAGCACCTTAGTGAAGCGGGATGCGAACCTTTTGGCCTGCTTGCAGATCAGCCGAGGCGAGCGCGTTTACAGATGCGATCTCATCGACCATGGCGCGAACATCTGAGCCACTGGCCATACGTGAGGCAAGAGACCAGAGGGTGTCGCCGGGGGCAACGGTGACCTCGATAAAGGATGTTGGGTCGCCAACTGAGTCCGATGTGCCGGCCCCGGCGCTTAGGCCAAAGACGCTGGCAAGGACCACAGCCAGTGAGAGAACCAAGAGCGTGCGAGCTAAGCGACCACGACGTGTTAAGTGAACGCCGGACGGATTGGCAGAAAAGCCTTGATTTATAAGGGCTTTAGCACTTGTTGCATTTAGTGAAATGGTGCTCATGGTTTTCTCCTGCTGGTACTACCTTGGGGAAGGTATTCGAACGCTTGTTCGAACAAGGACAATTAAACCCCATGACACTGACATGGCGCAAGTTATTTTCGAACATATGTTTGATTTTTTTCTTTTCCTGTGTCACCCTGTATCCATGAGCAAAAAACCTGCCACCTCCAGCAAAGTAAGCGAACTCCCCGACTCTGCCGCCGGCGAACACGGCCTTACCGCCCGCCAGCTCAAAATCCTGCAGGTCATCAAGGCGAGCATGGATGATCAAGGGTTTCCCCCATCAATGCGCGCCATCGCAGCTTCCGCTGGCCTGAGCTCACCCGCTTCAGTTAAATACCAACTCGAAATCTTGCAGGAAAAAGGCTTCATTACCGCCCACCCAACTCGCGGTGGCGTCCTTGAAGTCTTGATGCCAGGTGAAAAATCCGAACTCGAAGTTGAAGCAACAAAAAACGTGCCACTGGTTGGCCGAATCGCAGCCGGTGGTCCAATCACAGCAGAACAAAATGTCGAATCAACTTTCGCACTGCCAGAAACTTTGGTCGGCAAGGGCAACCTATATATGTTGCAAGTTGTTGGTGAATCAATGATCGATGCCGCAATCTGCGATGGCGATTACGTTGTTATTCGCGAACAAAAAGATTGCAACAACGGCGAAATCGTTGCCGCCATGATCGATGGCGAAGCAACTGTTAAGACTTTCCAGCGCAAGGGCGGCCATATCTGGTTGCTACCTGCCAACCCAGCATTCCAACCAATTAATGGAGATAACTGCGAGATCCTTGGCAAAGTAACTGCCGTAATGCGTAGCGTTCGTTAAAGAGTTAAGAAAATATCCCCGCCTGTTTCAGTAACAACAAAACGACTTAGACCATAAGAGGCTGGCCCGCGCAGGAGTTCTCCATCTTTTGCGCTAAATAAAGAATTATGTGCCGGGCAAATTAATTCACCACCGCCATTATCTTTAACTAAATAGCCAGCATGAGGACATTCAGCAGATAGCGCGCGAAGCCCCGCGCTATCTCTAATCAAAACAATGGATGCAACCAATCCTGTGGTGCGCCCTCCTTGAAAAACCTTGACAGTTCCATTTGGAATTTCAGATGAGCTAGCTAACTTAATTTGGTTCTTAGTTGGTGTCGCCATCGGTGTAGCACTCGCCGATGGCGTTGCCGAAGCACTTGGGCTAGCCGATGGTGTTGCAGAAGCACTCGGGCTAGCCGATGGTGCTGGATTTGAGGTCGCTGATGGCGTTGGTTTTGAGGTCGCGCTCTTTACTGGCACACGAACACCTTTGCCCCAAACTAATTTGCCACTTTTTTTAACACAAGTAAATTTTTGATTGCGATAAATAACAGTTTGTCCAACACGCGTGCACTTTAGCTTTGGCACTTCAGCAGCAACAGCAGAGCCTGAAATAAATGAGATGGCAGCGCCAAATAGGCCAACCATCAGATCTCTACGGCGAAGAAACATGTCAGAAGGATAGTTTCCCCGCGCGCCAATCGCGCGTTGAATCAGTGAACTTCCGGTTAATTAACCAGGCACCTAAGCCGTGATGACCAGCGCGAGAATGCCCAATGCAATCAAGAACGCTGCGGCCCCGATGGAATTTCTCTTGCCGATGCGCTGTGGCAAGCCACCAATTCCGCTGGCGCGATCCTGATCCATATCTTTAATTACATTTATAAAGTGTGCCGCGGTTCCAAAGATCGCTCCCCCGAGCCACATCCATACTGGCGGGGTAATGTCCTTTGATATCGCAACACACGAAGGCAGCGCTGCAAAGGCCAGCGCATATGGCAACCAAGAAAAGATGTTGTATTTAAAGTAGAAGTTATAGGCAACTCCCATTGAGATACCAAACATGTACACCAGCCCACCTTTAATTCCAAGTGGCCCAAGCAAATTTGCAACGAATGCGAATGGCACCATAAAACGCAGCCATTTGGTTAAATACTTACGCGAAATTACGCCAGAAACCAATGGCTTCTTAACTCGATTATGTTTTAAATCATCTTCATAGTCATATAAATCATTGCTCCAACCAACTACTAACTGACCAGTGAATACCCCGAAGGCGATAACAAAGGCCGGGCCTTGCCACCAGTAATAAGCAGCAAAAAACCAAGAAATGGAAGTAACAATTAACGTTGGCCCAAAATGCGATGCCTTTAGAAGTCCGCGGATTGCAACCATTTAAATAGATTTATTGCGCTTTGAAGATATGACTCCGGTATTAAAACCGGCCAAGTTTAACCCTCCTGCAAAGCGCGCATGTTCGATCTTCAAACATTTATCCTGCACAACGTTTAACCCAGCGGCCACACCACGTTCGGCCGATGCGTCATCGGATATACCCAACTGCATCCAGAAAGTCTTCGCCTTAATCGCAATTGCCTCATCTAAAACACCCGAAATATCTGTCGGTTTTCTAAAGACATCGACAATATCAATCGGTTCTTCAATATCAGCCAATGATTTATAAACCTTCTGCCCCAGAATTTCATCCAGGCGGGGATTCACAAAAAATAATTTAAAGTGCGAAGCCGAAAGCAGATATGTTGAAACAAAATAGCTAGCGCGTGATGGGTTATCTGATGCGCCCACGATCGCCACATTTTTAGCGTTCTGCATAAAGTTCAAGCGCTCCAGGGCGCCCGGCTCGTTATAAGTCATGAACGCACCGATCCCGTTGCCACAGTTAACGCCTGATCTAGATCAAAGAGAATATCTTCAATATCTTCAAGACCCACGCTGATACGGATTAGATCTTGTGGCACACCTGCATCAATCAACTGATCATCAGTTAACTGGCGGTGTGTTGTGCTGGCCGGGTGAATAACCAAGGTGCGCACATCACCGATATTTGCCAGGTGGCTGGCTAACTGCACAGAGTTAATGAATTTCTCACCCGTCTGGCGGCTACTAAGTGAACCGGTTGCTTTAACACCAAATGAAAATACTGAGCCCGGGCCCTCAGGCGTGTACTTCTTTGCGCGCGCATTGTGTGGGTGGCT
>CAWUTY010000034.1:0-10088 GCA_963925575.1 Candidatus Nanopelagicaceae bacterium | reverse complement strand
CTTGGCTGGAGCAGTAGCTCTAACTTTGCATTCGCCACTCTTATTTGCTTGACCCAGATTTAGTTCAACTATGCAGTTCTTGGTAAGTGATTTGTAAGTAATCGCTGAACCAAAGTTGGTTTCGACTGGGAACGCCTTAGGCTTTCTTTTTACAAGGTTCTTTGCCATGCGTTCAATCTTCTGGTCACCAGGAACCAAGATGAATGGAAAGTTGCCAGCGGCTGCTGCGGTGTTTGCATTTCCAGCAGTTGCAAAGGCAAGTGCGCATTGGCCCTCACCTTTAAGTGCTGTAAATAAGCCGTTGCTATATGTGCAATCAGGGGTAAGTGAAGTAAGAGTCACCACAAGGCCTGATTTTGCTGTTGCAAGTATCTTGGCGTTAGCGCGGTAGGCCAGATTTGATGGCACATTTCGCACCAAGGTTTTGCCATTTAAAGTCACAGTTACTTCATCGGCTGCCAATACGGGCGCAGCAGCACCCTTTGCGAATGTGATTGGCAAGAACTTATCTTCAGTAAAATCTGTCGGCGCAGTGTGATCGCGACGGAAGAACAGTCCGCATTGCACAGTTGTGCAATCTACGGTTACGCCTTTTCCATTAATGGATCCAGCAACTTTGATCGCAATGCCACCAGTGGGGCTAGTTGTTCCAGGTCCACCTGCGGCAGTTACCCAAAGTTGAAGAGTGTCGCTACAAGTTACTGGACGGGCAGTTCCGACGGGAGCGATGCACTGTTGTATGTACATTCCTGAACCAGTTGGGAATTTGGTGAATCCACCGTTGATAGTTGAGCCAGCCGGATCCAAGTTAGTTAGCGGGCTACTTGCAAAGGCAAATGTTTCAGCCTGTGATGGTGCTGCTGAAATTACTGGGATAGCAGTTGCGATTGCTAAGGCCAGCGCTGTGAATCTCTTACGAGGTACGAACATTTATTTCTCCTTTTGGTTGGTTTTAACGCTATTTGTTTTTAAATGTAATTGGAATAAATAAGTCATTGGTTCGATCACCTTCGTGCAAATGATCAGATCTAACTGTGATTGCGCATTTCACTTTTGTGCAATCAAATTTGCCAATCATCTTTGTAATTGAAAGTTTTTCTCTAAATCTTCCGCCACCTTTAAAGGCGATGGCTAAGCCATCTGCATATGGCGGTGCATTTGAGGAAATCCAAATTGAAGATCCCGCAATTCCTGCCTTGTTAGCACCGCCGCCACATGGAGTGGGTGCCGCACCTGGCTTTGGAACGAGACAATACGCGAGGTAAATTCCGATGGTTTCATCAAAACCTTTGCCATTAACGGTCACTGTTTGCACTTTTTTGGAAACTTCTAACGTCGATTTTGTAACGGAGATACTCTGACCAAATGATCCACTAACTGAATTCTTTGCAGAAGCGGGAGCTATTTCTAGCGCCGTGATAGCGAAAATTGAAATCGCAAGCACTGCTGTCTTTCTAGAAATTGGCATGGCCAAAGCGTAAAGTCAGTGGAGTAAATAGTTATCCGACAGCGTGAGCACACATGTCGGTAAGATTTTTGAGATGATTGCAGTATGCGTAAAAGAGGCGTTTTTTCGAGGATTATTGTTGCCTCTATCACTCTCGCCACACTAAGTGGGTGTGCGCAATCACAGAGTTCTAACATCGAAATTGATTCTGCCGAAGCGATCTCGATCACCAGTGACGAGCAATTATCCTCAAAGCGAATTGTTGCGTTAGCCAATGGTTCTGCTGAAATAATTTCAGCACTTGGTTATAAAGAAAATCTAATTGGACGCGATATCGCAAGCACCGATGCTGATTTAAAAAGCGTTCCTGTGATTACTTCGGGGCACGTAGTAATTGCCGAGAAGATTATCTCCCTCAATCCAGATTTGGTTCTCATAGATAAAGCAACTGGTCCGGCTGGGGCAATAGCCGCCTTGAAAAGCGCCAACATCTTGGTCAAAGAAATTCCCGAAGCATGGCAGTTAAGTGAAATCTCTAGAAAGATTGAGAGCGTTGCAACCGCCATCGGAGCTCCACGGGCTGGAGATAAATTAAGAGAAGCAATGCAAGCATCCATCGCAAACGTCTCTGGTGTCACTATTGATGCAAAGGTTGTATTTTTATATCTGCGTGGTGGTTCGGCAATCTATCTGGTCGGTGGCAAGGGATCAGGTGCTGACTCTTTGCTATCTGCAATCGGAGCAGTTGATCTAGGAGCTGCGCAACTTGCAAATCCATTTAATCCGATGTCGAGTGAACTAATCCTCAAACTCAATCCCGATGTAATTCTGGTTATGAGTAAAGGCCTGCAATCTGTGGGTGGCATATCTGGGCTAACGCAATTGCCGGGGATTGCCCAAACCAGCGCTGGCAAATCACAGCGGATTATCGCGGTCGATGATTCACTCCTGCTTTCATTTGGTCCGCGAACTCCAGATTTACTTAATCGGCTAAGGCAAGGTATTTCTGAGATGGTAAGGCAATGAAACGCGCGCTAGGGATAGCTCTTTTACTTGTTGCTCTCTCCATTTTCGCACTTTCTTTAGGCGCTACCGATGTGGCACAAAGTTGGAAATATATTTTTGACCCATTTAGTAATTTGAATGACTCTTCTCACCAGATAATTTGGGAGCTACGCGCACCTCGCATCGCTGCGGCTCTTTTGGTTGGCGCCAGCCTTGGTATCGCAGGTGTTCTCTCACAAGGTTCGACAAATAACCCACTGGCAGATCCCGCAATTTTGGGAACCTCTGCAGGAGGTGCACTTGGTGTATTAATTGGAGTTCTGTTTAATTTAGTCAGTATCGGATCAATTGGCGCGGTTATCTGCGCAGCTATTGGTGCGCTCCTTGCTACCCTTTTAACTTTTTCACTGGCACGCTCTGCCCTGCAATTAATCACAATTGGTATTGGAGTATCGGCAATTTTGACTGCCATTGTGGGACTAACTATCACGGTTATCTCCAGACCAGATGCGCGCTCTATTTCATTTTGGTCATTTGGATCATTGGCGTTAGTAACTCCCAATGCGCTTTTGTTGCTGGCACCGGTTTTAGTTATTGCAACTGCATTTGCTTGGAAAATAGCGCCCTCACTTGATCTGCTCTCACTTGGGGATGCCTCCGTTCGGCACATCGGAGGCGATGCCCAGCGCATTCGCTGGAAGGCCTTTGCGATCTTGGCAATCTTGGTTGCAGTAACAGTTTCAATTGTGGGCTCGATTGCATTTTTGGCACTAGCCGCCCCACATATTGCCCGCTTTATAAATGGACCACGAAACCGTTCACTTGTCTTCTATGCAGGTGCTATCGGAGCACTGATTTTGCTAATTGCCGATACTGCTGCGCGCGCACTTGTTCCACCATATGAATTACCAATAGGACTATTAACTGCCCTAATTGGCGCACCAATTTTGATAGCCACTTTGAAAAAAGGTGGTGAAGTATGGCGCTAATTGAGATTAAGAATATAAAGATAAAATTTGGTACTCGAGTTGTAATTAATGGCTTTTCTGCAAGCTTTTCGCCCGGAACTATTTCAGCGATTACTGGACCTAACGGCAGTGGCAAGAGCTCTTTAATTGGTGCGATATCTGGTGATCTAGCCCTTGATGCTGGGACGATTTCCATAGGCGGTACGGATATTAAATCGCTCTCATTGGGCCAGGCGGCACAATTGCGAAGCGTTGTATTACAGAGCCGAAATTACTGGCTCTCATATTCAGTTCGCGAAGTAATTGCCATGGGACAAGGGCCAGCCGAGATTGCCCGAATTGATGCGGTGATAGAACAGTTAGATATGAGCAATTTCGCCGATCAGAGCGTTACTACGCTTTCCGGGGGACAGGCGCAACGGGTAGAAATCGCGCGAGCCTTAATTCGAGACAGTGCGATTTACCTATTGGACGAGCCGCTATCGGCACAAGATTCAAAAAGCAAGGATCGCATAATCAAAATATTGCAAGATTTACGAGCCGCTGGAAAGACAATATTGGTCATTGCGCACAGCGAAGTTAACTCTTTAGATTGGTGTGATCATGTTTTCGATCTTGGATCTTAAATCTGGCCAAGATTTTGCAAAACTGGGATGCAACGGCAATCGCGTCACATCATCGAATAAAACCCATTTAACCTCGTGCGATTCATCGTTTAGCTCGTGCGCTTCAAGTTCAGCGCTAGCTTCGGCAATTATCGTTTGATAGCTCCAGATACCGTGATCATCGATATGTGTTTCTTGCGCAATTAAACACTGTGGATCAATTCCGGTCTCTTCTACCGCCTCGCGAATCGCACCTTCAATAACGCTCTCGTGTGAATCGCGCGCTCCACCCGGAATTCCCCAAGTGTCACCGTTATGAACCCATGGGGCGCGGTGCTGTAACAAAATCGCGCCGTCGCGGTAAATCAAAATTCCAGCTGCACCATTTAGACCCCAGTGTTTGCTGCCACAACTGCACTCGATCCAGCCGTCTCCATCGCGCGCAACCATCACATCCCTAGAGTGTCATATCTATCCACAACTTTCGACTTTGGGCGCCTGTGCCATGTGCGCAGGTTCTATTTTGCGCCACATGAAACTCAAAACCCTTACCTTAATCACAGCGCTAACAGCAGCCACAATTACCCCAAGTGCAGCGGCCGATTGCGAAATTACTTGCGTCGATGTCTATACCCAAGATGGCCAATTGATCTTTGAAGCCCGCAAAGGATCTGGTCCTAAGGCAAGTGCTGCAGTTAAGCCGAAAACAATTGCCAAACCAAAAGCCAAAGTTGTGGCTAAACCAAAAGTTGTAGTCAAACCACTAGCTATTTCAAAACCACTAGGAATTTCTAAGCCAAAGATGGCGGCGCCCAAGAAGAAAGTTATGCCTAAGAAATCAGCGCCAGTAGCGGTAGCTGCAACTTCCCTTAGCGATCGCATTAGCAAATCTCTGCCAACAGCTGGGATTTCATATCAACCCAATTTTCAGCCCTTAATAAATGTGCCAGTTTATTTTTGGAGCGATGTCCCAACGCTATTTCGTAGCAAAGTTGATCTAATCGGTGAATCAATTGATGTGGCGATGCGACCTTCATTTACTTGGTCATTTGGTGATGGATCTTTTGCGACAACTACAGATCCAGGCGGACCCTATCCACATGGCCGAATTACTCATGTTTATTCCAACCCCGGAACCTATCCAGTAGTTCTAATTACAACTTGGGGCGGCTCATTTACACATAACTCGATCGAACGTGCCATCACTGGGCAGATCAAAAAAAGCTCGACCCTGTCCATCACCGTGGTGGCAGCTCCAACTCGTTTCATGAATTGAGCAAAGATGACCACACTTACTTCACCGCACGATTTGATCGCTGCGATCCCATTTCTAATTGGCTACCACCCGGTTGATTCACTTGTAGTTGTCTCAATTAAAGATGATTGCGTCGGCATGGCGATGCGCGTTGATTACCCGAGTGATCTGCCGGCATCGGCCTATGATTTATTGGCATCACACCTGCAACGTGAAGGTTCAACCGGTGCGCTATTGGTGGCCTATGTTCCCTCTTACAAAAATGATGGGGAAGCGGTCTTAAGTGATTTGGCAGCAGCGCTAAAGCGCATTGATGTGGCAATTGATGAATCACTATTAATTAAAGATGGCCGTTATCGCTCAATGCTTTGTGCGGATTCACAGTGCTGTCCGCCAGCCGGCCGAGATCTTCCTGAAATTGGCGCATCGCGGATTGCGCTAGAACATGTGGTTGCCGGCAGAACTATGCCCTTTGCCAATATCGAAGCCCTCACCGAATCAATTTCGCCACTTGTTATTTCTGAAGATTCCAAATGGATCGCTCGGGTTGGCAAGTTCGCAAAAGTAGATAAGAAAACTGATTTAAATGCGTTGCAACGCGATGGCGCAAGCGCCGTTATTGATTTAGCTGGCGAATTTGCCACAGGTCACGGATCTCAAGATCTTGCACTAACTGCGCGAGTAATCGGTCGCCTTTGCGACATTCAAGTCCGCGATTTCGCACTAGGCAGCCATACCGATGAAAACATTGACAGCTATTTTCTAATGTGGCGCCAACTAATGCGGATGGCGCCAGTGGGCCAGGTTGCACCCGTGGCCTCCCTCTTTGCAGCCCTTGCCTACGAATCCGGCGACGGAGCGTTGGCCCATCGCGCACTCGATCGCGCCTTAGCCGATATCAATGGTTATGCGCTGGCGCTGCTGTTGCGCCGGGTATTTACTGCTGGCTGGCCGCCACAGTCATTTGCAGCGATGCGCCGTGAATTACACCCCAAAGTAAGTGCTGGAATTTTTGGGTTAGACTTAGCCCCAGGTCACGAGTTCTAATCGATAGCCCCGGCTGATTAGACGGCAACCCTCCACCGCGGTGGGGTGCTCCGGGTGACGACCAGGTTCACATCAAGTGATGTGGGCAAGTGCGTGAAGGATTTAGCGAATGTCAAAAGAATTTAATTCAGGTGAGATAAGCACCCAAGTAACTGGGGCCTGGCAGGAAGGCCAAGATCCGGGCGAGCGCAAATTTATAAAGATCGGCTTTCTCTTACTTGAAAATGGCGAGACCCTTCCCGATATAACAATTGCCTACCAATCTTGGGGCACGCTAAACGCTGCAAAAGATAATGCGATATTAATTAACCATGCGATGACCGGTTGGTCTGATGTGACTTCGTGGTGGCCAAATATGGTGGGGCCAGGGCTGGCATTTGATACCGATAAATATTTCATCGTCTGCCCTAATGTAATTGGGGGATGTCAGGGAAGCACTGGTCCTTCATCGATTGCACCCGATGGCAAACGTTACGGTTCCCGTTTTCCCGTTGTCACGGTGCGCGATATGGCAGAGGCCGAAATTTTATTCTCAGATGCCATTGGAATTAAGAAGTATCTCTTAGCGGTTGGCCCATCACTTGGCGGAATGCGCTCGCTGGAGTGGGCAATCGAACATCCCGATCGCGTGGGCGCAATCTGCACGATTGGATCTTCAGCCGTTGCAACTGGTGATCAAATCGGGGGATTCTCAGTTCAAATTCGTGCGATTAAATCTGATCCTAATTTCAATGGCGGTGATTATTACGAGCAAGAAGTTGGACCAATTGAGGGCATGGGCATAGCCCGCCGAATTGCGCACCTTACCTATCGCACCGAATCTGAAATGGATGTGCGCTTTGGGCGCCAGATGCAGGGCGATGAGACCGGGCGCTATGCCGTTGAGTCATACCTGGACCACCAGGCAGATAAATTAGCCAAGCGCTTTGATGCCAACACATATATTTCGCTAACTTCGGCGATGGCTTCCCACGATGTCGGGCGCGAACGCGGAGGAGTAGTTAAAGCGCTCGAATCGATCAAAATTCCAGTCGTTGTGGTCTCAATTGATACCGATCGCCTCTTCCCGCCTCGACTTCAGGTTGAGGTTGCCGAGCTAGTGCCGGAGGCTGCAGCGCTAATAACAATCTCATCGGAGTTCGGACACGATGGCTTTTTGCTGGAATCTGAGGCAGTTGGCGTCGCAATCCGCAAAGCGCTGAGTATAATATAGCCATCGCTTCGAGCAGTTCGAAACAAAAGTTTCGAAAGTGGTTCGAAAAAACCAAAGGACAATTGTGGCTGTATTTAGTGCGCTCAAAAACAAGGTGAAGACTACAAAGCCGGCAAAGAAATCTGTTGCAAAGAAAGCTGTTGCAAAGAAATCTGTTGCAAAGAAATCTGTTGCAAAGAAAGACGCACCTGCTAAGCCGCAAAAGAAGGCTCCAGTTAAAAAGGTAGCTGCCAAGAAAACACCTGCTAAGAAAGCCGCACCGGTTAAGAAAGTTGTAGCCGTAAAGATTGCGCTAAAGAAAGATTTAACTGCCAAGGAAGTTCAGCAACTTGTAAACCTTAAGAACGATGTAGCTCGCCACAATGAGATTGTGGCAGCGTTAGCCGCTAGCGGTATTGATAATTACCGCAAGGCAGTTAAGAAAGAATTTTTAGCGCTTGCTCAAGAAGCGCGCCACCTAGATGAAACACTTGCAGTTGATGCAGAGAAGGCTCGCAAAGGTGGACTTGGCACAGCCAATCGCATTCTCTCTAAAGCACAACTTGCACTTATCGCTCCACCTCCGGCGCCAGTTGTGGCACCTGCTGCTAAAGGTGGCAAGGCAGCCATTGTTTTAGATGATGAAGGTAACGAAATAGTTGTCGAAGAGGTAGATCTAGAAGATGTAGAAACTTTAATTGCTGAAGCCACAGAAATCATCGACACCGAAGCTGAAGATAAATCTATTCAGCCACGCGTTGTAAACCTGGCGGAAGAATCATCAGGCAATGAGGAAAATGCCTTCACTATTAAGGCATCTGAAGAAGATGATGCACCTGCTCAGACTGTTATGACCGCTGGCGCAACTGCTGACCCAGTAAAGGATTATCTAAAGCAGATTGGTCGCGTTGCCCTGCTTAACGCAGAACTAGAAGTAGAACTGGCGACTCGTATCGAAGCCGGTCTCTTTGCGGAAGAGAAGATTAAAGAAGATAAGAAGATGGATAAGAAGTTAAAGCGCGAACTTGGCTGGATTGTTGAAGATGGCAAGCGCGCGAAGAACCACTTGTTAGAGGCGAACCTACGTCTGGTTGTTTCACTGGCAAAGCGTTACACCGGTCGCGGCATGTTATTTCTTGATCTAATTCAAGAGGGAAACCTTGGCTTGATCCGCGCTGTTGAAAAGTTTGACTACACAAAGGGTTACAAGTTCTCTACCTATGCAACTTGGTGGATTCGTCAGGCGATCACACGCGCGATGGCCGACCAGGCTCGCACAATCCGTATTCCAGTTCACATGGTTGAAGTAATTAACAAGTTGGCACGTGTTCAGCGCCAGATGTTGCAAGACCTAGGCCGTGAACCAACACCAGAAGAACTCGCTAAAGAACTTGATATGACCCCTGAAAAAGTTGTTGAAGTTCAGAAATATGGCCGTGAACCAATTTCACTTCACACACCACTCGGAGAAGAAGGCGATTCTGAATTCGGAGATTTAATCGAAGACTCTGAAGCGGTAAAGCCAGAAGAATCGGTGACATTTACAATCTTGCAAGAACAGTTAATGCAGGTCCTTGGCGGACTCACTAACCGTGAAGCAGATGTAATTAAAGCGCGCTATGGCTTAACAGATGGACAACCAAAGACACTTGATGAGATCGGAAAGGTTCACGGAGTAACTCGCGAACGTATTCGCCAGATTGAATCAAAGACTATGTCGAAGTTGCGACACCCATCTCGTTCGCAATCACTGCGTGATTACTTAGATTAAAAAGTAATTAGTTTTTAGATTCAACCAGACGTTCTGATTCATCTTGAATCGCAACGGCCACAGTCTTTAGCTTTTCAGCGTATTCCTTGCCGTGGTGTGCACAAAACATTAGTTCTCCACCAGTAACGAGGGTTGCTCGCACATATGCCTGAGCGCCGCAACGATCGCAACGGTCTAGTGCATTAAGAGGTGTGGATTCGAGGATTACTTGCTCGGTCATCGCGCTCTCCGTTCATGTAGGTGGGAAGTGGTACTTCGTATGGAACATCAAACCATGTCTTAATATTCCCCGCAGGAGATAACTCTATATTTTTGTCAATTTTGTGTTACAAAACACGAATATCCACAATATCTAGGGGAATTACCAATATTTGAGACTAAGTCGGCGCGTTAGCGCAAGTACTTTGCAATCCGCCGTTAGCCTTTGCCTCCGTGGCCGCAAAGAAAAGTTCAGATAATGCTGGAGATCAATTAGATCTCACTTCAATGGCCGTCGCTGAAGATTCGTATACCGCCAAAGATTTAGCAGTACTAGATGGCTTAGACGCGGTTCGCAAACGCCCAGGTATGTATATCGGCTCCACCGACTCACGTGGATTGATGCATTGCTTATGGGAAATCATTGATAACTCAGTTGATGAATCTTTGGCTGGGCATTGTAAGAAAATTGAAATTAATTTGGAATCAGATGGATCTGTTGAAGTCCACGATGATGGTCGCGGAATTCCAGTTGATAAAGAACCAAAGACCGGACTTACTGGAGTTGAAGTTGTACTCACAAAATTACACGCTGGCGGA
>CAWUTY010000033.1:0-4761 GCA_963925575.1 Candidatus Nanopelagicaceae bacterium | reverse complement strand
CGCGTATTTCCAATGACGACAGTTACCGAATTTGCACAGCGTGCTGACGGCATGTGGAAAGTCAGCACGAGAAAAACTGGAAGCTGGGATGGAGTACGCGGCACTAGCTTTATTGCAAAGGATTTGGTAATCGCTGCTGGTACTTACAATACTCAAAAACTTCTGCATAAAATGAAAAATAAGCAATTACCAAAGATTTCGGATCAACTTGGCAAACTGTCTAGGACAAATAGTGAAGCGCTAACGGGTGCATTGATGGATAGTCGCGAAATAGATTTCAGCCGCGGCGCTGCAATTACATCTTCATTCTTTCCTGATGAACATACTCACGTAGAGCCTGTGCGGTATGGCAAGGGCAGTAACTTTATGGGGTTGTTACAAACAATAATGACTGATGGCTATACAGGTAAAGAACGTCGGCGTCATTGGTTCAAGCAAATCTTGGCTAATCCATCATTATTAGCCCGACTGGTTAACGTGCGGCATTGGAGTGAGAAAACCGTAATTGCACTCGTTATGCAGGATGTGGATTCTTCAGTAACGGTTAGAGGAAAACGTGGTCTATTTGGTTTCAAATTAACCTCGAGTAATAGTGGTGATACTCCCAATGCGACTTATATTCCAGCTGCAAACGAGGCGGTGCGCCACATTGCAAACGAGTATGGCGGAATTGCTGGCGGACATATCGGCGATTTAATTAGTGCACCATTTACCGCGCACTTTGTGGGAGGTTGCGTGATTGGCAGAGATGAAAAAACTGGCGTAATTGATGCCTACCATCGCGTCTTTAACTATCCGACTTTGCACATTGTCGATGGTTCAACCATTACCGCAAACTTAGGTGTGAATCCGTCGTTAACAATTACCGCACAAGCAGAGCGCGCGATGTCGATGTGGCCAAATAAAAGAGATGAAGATCAAAGACCAGCACAAGGTGTTGCCTATAAGTATCTTGCTCCTATTAAACCCGTAGAACCAGTTGTGCCTGCCGGCGCATATGGCGCGTTAAACGTTTAACCATTGGAGATGAAATGAAAAAATGGGCGTTAGTAACTGGAGCAACTGCTGGTATCGGTGAGAGTTTTACCCGCTTACTTGCCGCCAAAGGTTTTAACTTGGTTCTAGTTGCGCGCGATGAAGCGCGATTGCACGTGCGCGCTGCTGGCCTTAAAGAAAACTTTGGTGCCGAATCAGTCGTCATCGTCGCAGATCTTGCAACAGAGACGGGATGTGCCAAAGTTGAAGATTACATTCGTGCGCATGAAATAGAAGTTCTTATTAATAACGCTGGTTTTGGAATCAATAAAGCTTTCACCATGAGTGATTTAGTAAAGGAAGAAGAAGTCTTAAAGGTTTTGGTACGCACGCCGATGCGGTTAATGCATATTGCGCTACCAGCGATGAAAGAACGTAATTCTGGAGTTGTTATCAATGTTTCATCAGTTGCCAGTTTTATCGCCGGCGGGGCATACAGCGCAGCCAAGGCATATTTAACGGTTCTATCTGAATCTTTAAGCACCGAACTTTCTGCTACAAATATTAAAGTCTCGGCGCTCTGTCCTGGATTTACGCGAACTGAATTTCATCAACGCGGGCGCATGAAGATGGCTGGCTTACCGAATTTTATGTGGCTCAACTCTGATGTATTGGTCGCAAAGGCTTGGAAAGATGCCATCTCGGGCAAGCCCGTCTCGATCCCAGGTTGGCAGTACAAGGTCTTGATTGGATTAATTTCTGTGGTGCCCAGAACTGTTGTGCGCCGCCTCGGCATGAATTTGAGAGTTAAACAACGCTGATTCACACGATTTTCACCGCTAGCGTCCATCACTTAGCGCCCTAGAATCGGTAAGATTGCCCCATAATCTATGGAGGTCTTCATGTTTCGCAAGGTTCTTCTCGTCGCAGGAGCCGCATCACTCGTTGCCGCTTCACTTACCGCTATGCCAGCCAACGCTGCACCAAAAATTAGCAATGGTGTTGCCTGCTCTAAGTCAGGTGCGACCACAAAAGTAAGCGGTTCCTCATACAAATGTGCCAAGAATCCACTGGTTAAGAACTCGAAGTTGACTTGGCTTTCACTAGATTGTCTAAAGACCGTTACCACATACACAGCAGCCCTTGCCAACTTGCCAAAGATCAAGGCAGCAACTGAGGCAACTATTGCAAAGCTTGAGGAAGATATTGTTAAACAACAGATTGAAGTTGAGAAAGCCAAAAAGTTAATTCCCGAGTACCAGGCAAAGATTGCAACGATCAATACTGCACTTACTGCTTTGAAAGCAGACACTGCAAACTTAACGAAGAACAAGGCAACGATTGATAAGTACTCGTCCGCAGTTCGCAGTTATGAAGCAGCGATAAAGGCATATGAAGTCGTTGGCAAGCAGAGCGACCGTAGCGAAAAAGCTAAGGAGCAGGCTCAAGCCCAATATGACAATTCCAAGACAGATCTTCAAACAACTCTTGGCATGGCAAAACTGGTCTGCACTAAAGGCTTCTAAAGCAACTTAGGTTTCCCCTATTTATGCACGGCATTTATCTGCCTTAACTTGTATGGGTGCGAATTCACCAAATCGTTAAATGGTTCGCACCAGCACTTTTAATTTTCAACGTACTCGTAAAATTATTTGAATCCAAGCCAACCATTGGCGCTGATTTAATTCTCTACAACTTAGTAATTCTCTTGGCGATAATCTCGCTCTTTCAGGCACCTCTTCAAAATGATCCGCTAGCAGTGGTTTTCCTTTCACTCGCTATCGCATCATGGGGAATCGGTTCGGTTACTTCCAGCCTTTCTCAATTCTTCAATTTTGTTGGACCAACGCAGTTGGTTTCCGATATTGCCTACTCTCTTTTCTATCCATTTGCCTTTATCGGTATTCCGCGTGCGATTGCCAAAGGGAAAAAGTTACGCTTAATTGAATTATTAGATGCGGCTATTTTTGGATTAGGGCTCTGCTCAATAATTGCAGCGCTGGTTCTGGCGACGTTATTGCAGGATTCTGGCATCGGTACATTCTTTTCAGTCTTTTATACGGTCTGCGATATCGCACTCGTTGTAGTTGTTTTAGCAAGTGCCGTTCTCTCAGAACTCACGGTTAGACTGATTTTGTTGATTACCGGAGTCCTAACTTTTGCCCTTACAGATTTCTACTTTCTTTTCTCAGAAATCAACGGTAATTACCAATTTGGACAAATCAGCGATCTGGGATGGGCCATCGGTATTGTTTTTATAACCGTCTCATTTTGGTACCTGCCAAGCTCAAATCAACACGATGCCAAAATTCATCCTGCACTAATCGCAGTTTCAATATTTATAAGCCCAGCGCTGCTTTCGGCAATCGCCATCCGACCTGATTACTTCCCGAAGTATGTGGTGATACCTACCATCACAACTCTTTTTCTCGCCTTTATAAGAATGACGCTGGTGATTCGTCATGCAAATAATCTAGGAGAAGAAAAAGTTCTGGCTCGCACTGATGAGTTAACGGGGCTACCTAACCGCCGCAGGTTAATTGCAGAGCTTTCAACATTTGAAGGAGTTGAAGGTGCGCTTCTTCTCTTGGACTTAGATGGATTTAAACCGGTCAATGATCGCTACGGTCATGAAATGGGAGATCGAATACTTCGCCAAGTGGCGGGGCGATTTAGCCGTTCGCTTCCTAGCGGGGCAATACTTGCGCGTTTAGGTGGTGATGAATTTGGAATCCTCGTATCTGGCAGTGACGATGCAACCTTGGAGTTGGCAAGTGCTTTAAAGGCCACTTTGAGTTATCCATTTGTATTAGATGGAAATACGATTTCGATTAGCGTGAGCATTGGTCACGTGCGCAACGATGGCGCTGGTGATTTATTACAACGTGCGGATATGGCAATGTATGAAGCAAAGCGGGCTAACGCGGAAGCTCCGGTTTATCTTCCTTAATCTCTTGCAACCTGGCCAGTGATTCCAATCGCTCAGCAGCGTGATCAACAATTCTTTCGGCATAGCCCTTTGAATATCCATCAAGGTATAACCAAGGCTCGTGAATTTCTGCGGCAGATAAGTGCGCTAACTCAGGAACATATTTACGGATGTAGTCACCGCTTTCATCAAAGCGTTTACCTTGTTCGATTGGATTAAAGACTCGGTAATAAGGGGAAGCATCAGTGCCGCACCCGGCGGTCCATTGCCATCCGTGAGCATTTGAGGCAACGTCATAATCAACTAAATGTTGGGCAAAGAATCTTTCGCCTAGCTGCCATTCCAGGTGGAGATCTTTAACCAAGAAGGAGGCCACGACCATGCGAGTTCGGTTATGCATCCAACCCTCATGAACTAATTGCCGCATAGCGGCATCGACACATGGGTAGCCTGTTTTGCCTGCTTGCCAAGCCTTAAATTTTTCACCAGGTGCGTCATAACGCATATCTTTAAATCGTGGTGCGTAATAATCGAAATCCGTATTTGGATTATTAAAAAGTACATCGGCATAGAACTCGCGCCAAGCAATCTCTTTGCGGAAGGTATCGTGCGCTTTGCTATCACCCAGATTAGCTAACAGCGTTCTGGGATGAATTTCTCCAAATTTTAAATAGGTACTCATCTTTGAGGTGCCGTCGATACCCGCGAAATTTCGATTCTCGTCATAGCTATCTAGCCCACTCTTAGAAAACTCTTTAAAGCGCGCTAACGCTGCTGCTTCACCAGCCTTTATAACTTCTACATCAGTTGGCATCTTAAAATCAGGGAAGGCACGATATTTCTCTGGTGGTACTGGA
>CAWUTY010000032.1:0-5979 GCA_963925575.1 Candidatus Nanopelagicaceae bacterium | reverse complement strand
CCTGAAAGTAAGAATCCAGCATGGGCAATTGATGAATAAGCCAGCATGCGCTTCACATCACGTTGTGCGATTGCGACGAGTGAACCAAAGACCATTGTTATTAGCGCAATGACAATCAGCGCTGGACGCCATTGCCAATATGCCTCAGCAAATGAAACATAGAAAATGCGCATCATCGCACCGAAGGCTGCAACCTTTGTTGCTGCTGCCATAAATGCTGTTACGGCAGTTGGTGCGCCTTGATAAACATCAGGTGACCAAGCGTGGAAAGGCACTGCGCCAACTTTAAAGAGCAGGCCGACAGATAGAAATGCGATACCTAGTAAAAGGTAAATGTCATTTCCGGCTCCACCGATTACCGCTGCATGTATTCCTGAGAATGTGACTGCTGCTGAATAACCGTAAAGATAAGCAATTCCCATAAGGAAGAAGGCAGATGAAAATGCTCCTAGTAAGAAATACTTAAGGGCAGATTCTTGCGACATCAAACGACGGCGACGTGATAAGCCAGCAAGTAGATAAAGAGGAAGTGAAAGCATTTCAAGTGCGACAAAGAGTGTGATCAAATCTGTAGCAACTGGAAATAGCAACATTCCGGCGACTGCAAAGAGTGCCAGCGGATAGACCTCAGTAACTTTTAGATCTTGCTGCAACGAGGTACGTTCTTCATCAGATCCAGGAAGGGCTGCCGCAAGTGCCGTGAAACTCTCTTGATCGGCTAGCAAGAAGACCGAAATGATTGCAATAATTAATATTGATCCTTGCAGCAATACGCCTGCACCATCGAAGGTAACTGATTCCATCGCTGCCGTCGTCGATGCGCCGTTGTGAACTCGAATAAGAGAAGCTAAAGAGAGGGCCAGCGTTGTCAAAGTAATAAAGAGTTGTGAGCCAGCGCGTGCGCTGCGTGGAGCGAATGCTTCGATAAGCACACCTATTAGCGCTCCACCGAGCACGATAAGAATCGGTGCAAGAAGTGCGTAATCAAGGGTTGGCAATACAAAGGTAATCATTTCTTGCCCTCACTCATGGTTGGTGCCGGATCGCTAAATCCTTGCTGGGAAATTACGGCTGTTGCTGCTGGATTTATGATATTTAGCAGCGGTGATGGATAGAAACCAAGAATTACGATTAAGGCAATTACTGGTGCAATCGCAATCTTCTCGCGCAGAGTTAGATCAGTTAAGTTCTCATTGCCCGGTGTCGTTGGACCATGAAGCGCACGTTGCACCGGAATCAAAATATATAGCGCAGCTAAGA
Source organism: Candidatus Nanopelagicaceae bacterium (assembly GCA_963925575.1). Classification (GTDB taxonomy): domain Bacteria; phylum Actinomycetota; class Actinomycetes; order Nanopelagicales; family Nanopelagicaceae; genus Planktophila. The sequence continues at coordinate 4,719 of CAWUTY010000032.1, read as the reverse complement.
CGATTCCAAAGGTGGCGATAACTGCCGCAACTGGATAACGAGTAAAGGTTCCAACCAAAACTAAGAATTCGCTAACGAAACTTGATAGTCCAGGAAGTGCCAAGCTCGACATTCCTGCAATAAAGAATGACCAAGCCATGATTGGCGTGATGCGCTGCAGGCCACCAAAGTCAGAGATTGTTGATGACTTGCGGCGCGAAATCATGAAGCCAGCAATTAAGAACAGCGCCGCTGTTGAGAAACCGTGATTGAACATATACAGCGTTGCACCAGACATGCCTTGTGATGTCATTGCAAAAATTCCCATGGTGATAAAACCAAAGTGTGAAATAGATGTGTAGGCAATCAAGCGCTTAATATCTTTGGCACCGATGGCTAAGAATGCACCGTAAAGAATAGAGATAACGGCCAAAGTAATAATCATTGGCGTAAACGTCTTGCTCGCTTCTGGGAACAAAGTTAAGCAATAACGAATCATTCCGAAGGTACCAACTTTATCTAGCACGCCAAGTAAGAGAACCGAAGTTCCTGGAGTTGCTGACTTTGCCGCATCTGGCAACCAAGTATGCAATGGCCAAAGTGGAGCTTTAATTGCAAAGGCGATGAAGAAGCCAAGGAATAAGACGTTCTCCATCATCGGCGTTAATACGGTGTGTAGCCCAGATAGCGTGGTGATATCGAAGGTGCGATTGCCGTAACGAGTAGACATAACAAAGATGCCAACAATTGATGCCAACATCAAAAGGCCACCAAAGAGGCTATATAGCAAGAACTTAACGGCAGCCGCTGCGCGATCGCCCGAACCAAATCCACCAATAAGGAAGTAAACCGGAACCAGCATCGCTTCAAAGAAGACATAGAACAAGAAGACGTCAGTGGATGCAAAGACACCAATCATCATTGTTTCTAGAACCAATAGAAGTGAGTAGAAAACCTTAGGACTCCAACGTCCACCTTCTGATTCATTCCAGCCAGCGATTACCACAATTGGCGTAAGCAGGACGGACATCAAAATTAGAACGAGTGCGATTCCGTCGACACCTAGTGCGTACTTAATACCGAAGGCCGGAATCCATTCGCGTGATTCAACAAATTGAAATCCGGCTGCGCCAAAATCAAAAGATATGGTCATCGCAATACCAACGACTGCAACAAGTACCGTAGTTGCCAGCGCGATCTGCTTTGTTAGAAGCGCATTGGTCTTTGGAACAAGCGCTAAGGCGACAGTTCCGAGCAAGGGCAGCAACATAGAAAGAGTTAGTAAGTTCATATTATTTAGGTTCACGTTGTAACCACCCAAATTGCCGCGATCAGCGCGACAGCGCCAATCAAAATGAGAGCTGCATAGCTGCGGACAAAGCCAGTTTGAGATTTGCGCAGAAAAGAACCAGAACCAAGTGCCATCTTGCCGATTCCATGAACTGCGCCATCGATAACGCTCTGATCAATTTTCACCAGTGCAGATGTGATCGCTTGCCCAGGACGCATAAAGAGCGCTTCGTTGATTTCATCTTGTAATAAGTCACGACGTGCAATTAACGTAAATTCAGTAACGTTTTCAGGCGCAACTGCGTCAACTTCTGAAAGCTGATACTTAATGACTGCCAAAGCAACGCCAATTGCAACCATCAAAAGAGCAAGCCCAGAAACTACGATTGGAGGCAACAGCTCTGTGTGTTCTCCATGCTCTTCAAAGAGCGGTTCCAGCCAGTGCTTTAGCGTCTCTCCGCGAGAGAGCAGGAAGCCAGAGATAACAGAACCGATTGCGAGAATCACCATTGGAAGCCACATCAAAATTGGTGACTCGTGCGGGTGCTGGTTATCGTCCCAGCGCTTTGGACTTGTAAAGGTCAAGATCATTACGCGCGTCATATAAAAAGCGGTAATTGCAGCACCTAACAATGTAACGGATCCCAGAATTATTCCCTTTGCGCCACCGGCATTTAGCGCAGTTTCAATAATCATATCTTTTGAGTAGAAACCAGCAAATGGTGGAACACCGATGATTGCGAGGTAACCAAGACCGAATGTAATAAATGTAATCGGCATAAATTTACGAAGCCCACCGTAACGGCGCATATTTACTTCATCATTCATGCCGTGCATAACGGAACCAGCACCAAGGAACATTCCGGCTTTGAAGAAACCGTGTGTAAGCAAGTGCATTATTGCAAATGCATAACCAGCAGGTCCGAGGCCAGATGCCAAGATCATGTAACCAATCTGCGACATTGTGGATGCGGCAAGTGCTTTCTTGATGTCATCTTTTGCAGTACCTATAAGCGCACCAAACATCAGCGTGATCGCACCGACGATAACAACCAGGAGTTGTGCAGTTGGCGCGGCATCGAATACAAAGTTAGAACGAACGATTAAGTAAACACCTGCAGTAACCATTGTCGCTGCGTGGATCAGAGCTGACACTGGTGTTGGTCCAGCCATCGCATCGCCAAGCCAGGCCTGCAATGGGAATTGCGCTGATTTACCAACAGCTGCAACCAACAACATTATTCCGATCGCAGTCATCGTCGCTTCGGATGCCTGATGCGCCTGCTCTTTCACACCGCTAAATGAGACGGTGCCAAGTGAGGCAAAGGCGATCATGATTGCAAATGAGAGGCCCATGTCGCCAATGCGGTTCATGATAAATGCCTTCTTAGAAGCAGTTGCATAGGCTGGTTTTTGATTCCAGAAACCAATCAATAGGTATGAGGCAAGACCTACGCCTTCCCAACCGACATAAAGATTTAGGTATGAATCTCCGAGTACCAAGAGCAGCATCGCGGCAATAAAGAGGTTTAGGTAGGCAAAGAAGCGGCGGCGATCAGAATCATGTGACATATAAGAAATTGAATAGATATGAATCAAGGTTCCGACGCCGGTAATTAAGAGAACGAAGCAAATTGAAAGTTGATCAAGCAGTAGGGATGCATCCACATTAAATGAACCAACGCTTATCCAAGTGAAAAGTTTCTGGGTTACTGGGCGTGATTCAGCCTCGCGACCCAACATCTCGAAAAGTTGGAGAAGTCCAACTGCAAATGATCCGCCAGACATAGTGGTGGCAAGTAAATGCCCCCATTTATCCGCGCGACGGCCCAACAACAAAAGCGAAAGTGCACCAAAAAGTGGCAGAGCAATTAAGTAAACAAGACCATTATTAGTCAGCATGGTCATCGCTTCAACAAACTAGCGTCATCAATAGATGCAGATCGGCGCGAGCGATAAATCGTCACGATAATTGCTAGACCGACAACAACTTCACAAGCAGCCACGACCATCGTAAAGAAGGCAATTACTTGGCCATCTAAAGTTCCATTTATTCGAGAGAAGGTAACTAAAGTTAAATTTGCTGCGTTAAGCATGAGTTCAACGCACATGAAGACAACGATCGCGTTGCGGCGAACGACAACGCCAACTGCGCCGATCGTAAATAAGATCGCTGATAAGTAGAGGTAATTATCGAGGCTCACTACTTCTCCTCCACAACAGTTGTATCAACATTATCGAGTTGGAATTGGCCAGAATCTAGAACGTCACCGCGAGCTTTAAGCGTTGCAGAAATTGAAGAAGGTGCCGGAGTTCCATCAGGCAATAACGCTGGAACATCTACTGCGTTATGTCGCGCAAAAACGCCTGGTCCAGGAAGGCCGGCTGCACCAGCGAGAGAACCGCTGCGGAAGCGACTAATTGCTTGTTCGCGCTGGGTTGGACGAGGGTTTGTACGTTGATGATGAGCTAGAACAATCGCACCAAGTGCTGCAGTAATCAGTAACGCCGAAACAACTTCGAAAGGAAAGACGTAGGTTGAAAATAGAAGTGCGGCTAGTCCTTCCACATTGCCTGATGCGTTTGCGACCGCAAGACCGACCGGTTCGCGGCCTAAAGTCGCACGACCGAGAAGTGAAACTAACAATCCACCTAGACCAACCGCTGCGGTAATCGCGATTGGGCGAAGGCCAGTAATTGTCTCGGTGAGTGAATCTGATGAATCAACACCTACCAACATAAGAATAAACAGGAAGAGCATCATCACGGCACCGGTATAGACAATTACTTGTACTACGCCAAGAAATGCCGCATCTTGTGCGATGTAGAAAATTGCAAGTGTGATCATTACCCAAGCAAGTAATAGCGCTGAATGCACAGCCTTCTTAACGAGCAACATTCCAAGTGCCGCAGCAACTGAAAGCGGGGCTAAAATCCAAAAAAGCGCGGCTTCAGGACCTTGAATGGTTAGTAAAGGTTGCACTATTTCTGCTCCTGTGAAGGATGTGCTTCCGTAACATCGCCATTGTAATAATTGGTATCTGTAGATCCTGGATACATTGGATGCGGCGGTGGCAACATTCCAGCACGAAGTGGACCTAGCAAATCATCTTTTTCAAAAATTAACTTACCGCGAGTTGAATCAGCTAGTTCATATTCATTTGTCATTGTCAGCGCGCGTGTTGGACATGCTTCGATGCAAAGTCCACAGAAAACACAACGCAGGTAATTAATTTGATAAACCTTGCCGTAACGCTCACCCGGTGACATTTGGTTATCAGGGGTGTTATCGGCGCCTTCCACATAAATCGCGTCCGCCGGGCACGCCCAAGCACAGAGTTCGCAACCGATACATTTTTCGAGTCCATCTGGGTGGCGATTTAACTGATGACGACCGTGGAAACGTTCGGCGGTTGGCTCTTTAACTTCTGGATACTGAACTGTGTTGAC
>CAWUTY010000031.1:0-8498 GCA_963925575.1 Candidatus Nanopelagicaceae bacterium | reverse complement strand
CCGGAGTTCCACTTCGTCGCAGTAACGTTGATACCGATCAGATCATTCCTGCCGTTTACTTAAAGCGGGTAACTCGCAGCGGGTTCGAAGATGGGCTATTTGCTGCTTGGCGCAATGATCCTGAGTTTGTTTTAAACCAAGAGCGATACAAGTCCGGGACCGTCTTAGTCGCTGGCCCTGAATTCGGTACAGGTTCATCACGTGAGCATGCAGTTTGGGCGCTACAGAATTATGGTTTCAAAGTCGTTATCTCTAGCCGTTTTGCTGATATTTTCCGTGGCAACTCACTTAAAGGTGGACTTCTCACTGTGATCTTGCCGCAAGCGGCTGTGGAAGCGATCTGGCTGGCAATTGAGGCCGATCCAACCACAGAAATAAAGGTAGATCTCGATTCGCGCACCGTCTCTTACAAAGGCGTGAGCGTTGCCTTTGAATTAGATGACTACACGCGTTGGCGTTTAATGGAAGGTTTAGATGACATCAGTCTGACTTTAAAACAGACTGATTCGATCGATGCTTTTGAGGCAAAAAGAGCTTCATATAAGCCAAAAACCTTGCCAATTCGTATTTAAGCGCGCCTTCATTGCGGGGAATTAAATTTTGCGAGCGTAAAAGAAGCGTAAAACGCTAACTTCATTGACGGGGTGAGTATCTTTGCTACAACCCTCAACTTATAAATGAGAGTTTTTTACGCATAAAAAGTGCGATTTCTTGAAAATATTAAATTGCGACACGCCCACTTCAATAGCGCTATCACCCTATTAAAAGGTTTAAGTTTTAGCCACAAGTTAAGCAAACGCTTAATTTACGCTTAAATCTAAGGGGATTTAGATGAATAAGGCACAATTTATTGCCGCGTTGGCCCCACACTTCAACGACAGCAAGAGAGAAGCAGCGCACGCTGTAGAAATCGTTTTCGACACAATTACACGCACCATGTCAAAGGGTGAAGATGTAATGATCAACGATTTCGGTAAGTTCAAGAAGGTTGATCGCAAAGCACGCATGGGACGTAACCCGTTCACAGGTGAAACAATCAAGATCAAAGCTTCAAAGAAGGCACGCTTTCTTCCTGCAAAGGGTCTTAAGGATGTCATCTCAGGTGAGCGCAAGCTTGGTCCGGCTCCAAAGCCAGAACCAAAGCCAGTTGCTAAGCCAGTAGCAAAGAAGGCAGCCGTTAAGAAGGTTGCTAAGAAGACTGTCAAGAAGGTTGCTAAGAAGAAGCCAGCAGCTAAGAAGGTTGTTAAGAAGGCTGCAAAGAAGCGTTAATTTTCACTTCTCTAACAATTTCTTAAAACTTAATTAAACTGGGGCCAGCGTTTGCTGGCCCCAGTTTTTCTTTGCCCACTAAGATTTACTTATGGCCGAAATGCGAATTTCTTACGCGCCACCAACTGGTTATCCACTCGGGACAAATCGCACTTATAAATTTGGTGCTGGCATATTGATTCCAATTATCAGCCTGATTACAAAACGCACTTGGATCGGTGCTGAAAATATTCCAAAATCTGGCGCCTTAATTGTTGCCAGCAATCACTTGTCATATTTCGATGTTTTAAATTTGACACATTTTCTCTTTAAGAACGGTCGTGCTCCGCGCTACTTAGGCAAAGTCGGTGTATTTAAAGTGCCAGTCATCGGCAGAATTTTGCTGGCTGCCGGCCAAGTCCCAGTCGAGCGCGAGACACCGAATGCGGGCAAGGCCGTTGATCATGCGATGCGTTTATTGCAAACCGGGCATTTGCTCGGCGTTTATCCAGAAGGAACTCTTACGCGCGATCTAGATCATTGGCCGATGGTTGCCAAGACCGGTTTGGCACGTTTAGCACTTTCTACAAACACTCCAGTAATTCCAGTTGTTCAATGGGGCTCACAAGTTTTAATGCCCACATATTCAAAGAGGCTCAAGCTATTTCCCCGAACTAAAATCACAATTGTTGCTGGGAACCCGGTTGACCTCTCGCCTTGGCATGGAAAAGCTGATGATCCGCAGGCGCTGATTGAAGCAACTGCCAAAGTCATGCTGGAAATCACTAAATTGCTCGAGGAAATTCGTGGACAGAAGCGTCCTGAAGTAATCTTTGACCCACACACATCTGAGTTGCCACGAGTAGGCAATTTTAAGAAGAAGCGTTAAAGAGCGAGGGTTGAATAAGCGATGAGCAAAGTATCGGTATTTGGAGCAGGCGCCTGGGGTTCAACTCTGGCGCAAGTTCTATGCGATGCCGGAAATGAAGTTTTGCTTTGGGGCCGCAACCAAGAGGTTGTGAATGAAATCAATTCCAGCCATACCAACTCTAAATACATTGGCCAAAATGTGCTGCCTGATGAAGTGCGTGCAACTACGGATTTAGCTGAGACTTTTGCATTTAGCAAGAATTATGTTCTGGCAATTCCATCTCAACAATTGCGCAGCACCCTACAATCCTGGAAGCCACATTTTTCAGAAGATTGCCTCATAGTTAGCACGCTCAAAGGTATTGAGATCAGCACGCAGCTTCGTATGACAGAAGTTATGCAAGATGTAATCGGCCCGCATCGCATAGCTTTAATTACTGGCCCTAATTTGGCCGATGAGTTAATCCTGCGCCAACCGGCCGGCGCTGTTGCCGCCGCGACAAGTCAAGCGATCTCTGAAGAAGTACGTGCGCTATTTCGCACACCTTATTACCGCGTTTACACATCAGTTGATTTACTTGGTTGCGAACTAGCTGGTGCGATTAAGAATGTAATCGCTCTTGCAGTCGGTATCTCAATCGGTATGGGCTTTGGCGAAAACACGCAAGCGATGTTAATTACTCGTGGGCTAAATGAAGTAGCCCGTTTATGCGCCGCACATGGCGCAGATCCACTTAGCGCAGCCGGACTTGCCGGAATGGGCGATCTTGTTGCTACCTGTGGATCACCACTTTCTCGCAATAGAACCTTCGGCGAATTACTTGGTAAGACAGGTTCAATGGAGACCGCCCTTAGCCAATGGGCTAAGACAGTCGAAGGTGTTTCCTCATCTGGGGCCATTGTTGAAATTGCGCACCGCGTGGGCATAGAAGTGCCCGTGATTGAATCAGTTGCTGACATCGTAAATGGATCACTTAATCCAGAAGAGGCGCTGCAACGTTTGATGGAGATAACCACCAAGGCCGAAAACTTTATTCGATGAAAAAGCGCGTAGCCATTATCTGTGGCGGCAGGTCCAGTGAACACGAGATTTCCTGCACTTCAGCCGGGGGAGTCCTCTCTGCAATTGATCACAACGCTTATGAGCCAGTTCTAATCGGAATCAGCAAGTCCGGTAAATGGTTTCTGCTTTCGCAAGATCATCCACTTTCAATTAATGGAACAACTTTGCCAACCGTTCCAGAGACAGGTACTGCCGTAGCGCTAAGCGTCGATGGATTTAGTGCAGCTGGTGCGAATTTAAATATTGATATTGCATTTCCAGTTTTGCACGGACCATACGGAGAAGATGGAACGATCCAGGGTTTATTTGAAATGGCAGATATCCCTTATGTTGGTTCTGGCGTTCTAGCATCAGCGGTAGCAATGGATAAATCATTTGCTAAACCGATTTTTGCATCACATGGAATTAAGGTTGCTGCTGGTTTCGTTGCGCGAGCAACCGATTGGCAGAAGGACAAGGCAGCAATTCAAGGTGCCGCAGATAAATTGGGCTATCCGATATTTGTAAAACCTGCGCGCGGTGGATCATCGCGTGGCACGACCAAAGTTAAATCTGCCGCCGAATTTGGCGCCGCACTCGATGAGGCGCATCGCTTTGATCCAAAGGCACTTGTGGAACAAGAAATTCGTGGATTTGAAATTGAATGCGCCGTACTTGAAATAAATGGTGAGGTAAAAGCATCCTTGGTTGGCCAGATCAAGATTGCTGCCAGATATGAATTCTACGATTTTGAAGCCAAGTACTTAGATGGCGCCACAACCATCGAACTTCCGGCAGAAATAGATCAGAAGATCGCAGATGAAATCCGAGCAAAAGCAGTAGAAGCTTTTGTGGCACTCGGTTGCTCAGGCTTGGCAAGAGTGGATTTCTTCTTAACGCCAAATAACGAAATCATTATCAACGAGTTAAATACCATGCCAGGTTTCACTACTACATCGGTCTTCCCAAAGATGTGGGAAGCAACCGGCGTTACTTACTCGCAGACAGTTACCCACTTATTACAGGCGGCGCTAACTCGCAATAACGGCGTACTTGGGAATTAGTAAGTAACTGGACAAGTAAGCGTTCGAGTAATACCTGGAACTGCTTGTACTTTAGATAAGATTACGCGACCAAAATCTTCCATTGATGGCGCTTCAGCGCGCATGATTACATCGTATGGACCTGTAACACCTTCAGCCAAAGTGACGCCGGGGATAGCAGATACAGATTTAGCAACGCTTGATGCTTTACCGACTTCGGTTTGAATCAAAATGTATGCCTGTATTGACATGGTGGTGACGCCTTTCTCGTGGATGCTTCGCCTTTGACGATAACCACAAAGGTACTCCATGTTCTAGTCTTGGCGCTATGGCAAATAATTCGGGGGCCTTTACCGAAGTGCAGGTAATCGCAACGCTTAAAGAGATCTTTACAACTTCTGACCCGCGCGTGGAAGTTGGTATTGGTGACGATGCCGCTGTTGTTGCCGGCACAGATAAGCGTCAAGTTATGACAACAGATATGGCTGTCGAAGGAGTTCATTTTCGTACCGATTGGTCAACCGCCTATGAAATTGGCCGAAAAGTTACAGCTGCGAATGCAGCAGATATTCTGGCAATGGGTGCCACTCCAGATTACTTATTAGTCGCTGTTGCCTTGACCGGAACCGAAGACATTAACTGGATTGAAAATTTGGCGAAAGGAATTAAATTTGAAGCCGATCTAGCTGGTTTGCAGGTTATTGGAGGCGATCTATCGCGTAGTGAAAAGATTGTAATTTCTATGTCTGCTTTTGGCCATAGCGATTCACCAGTTACACGCAACGGTGCGAAGGTAGGAGATGGTATTTATCTTTCATCACTAACGGGATGGTCTGCAGCAGGATTAGCGATTATGGAATCAAAATTTACTTCAGCAACCGATGCTCATGCCCTAGCTGTATGTGAGTATAAGAATCCAACAATTGATTATAGTTTTGATGCAACTGGTGCAACGTCGATGTGCGATGTGAGCGATGCACTATTGGAGCAAGCGACACAAATGGCAGAGGCATCAGGAGTTCAATTTACTTTTGATGAAAAACTGATTGCGGCTATGCCAGAGTTCGCCGATCTGAATTCAGTGGCAAATGACTTAGATCAAAGCGTCTGGCAGTTCATTTTCGCTGGGGGAGAAGACCACGTGCTTTTAGCTACTGGCAATAATTTGCCAGGCCTGCGAATCGGTGAAGTTGAAGCCGGTTCTGGTTTATCTGGTGTACCCACGAGCGTGAAAACTAAGATTTGGAAACACTTTAATTAGCGAGTTACTTTGCCGGCCTTAAGGCAAGAAGTACAGACATTCTGACGTTTAGTACTTCCGCCAACGAGTGTCTTTACGCGCTGAATATTTGGATTCCAACGACGACGTGTCTTTACCTGAGAGTGGGAAACGTTGTTTCCGAAGCTTGGCGCTTTGCCACAGATATCGCATGTTGATGCCACAGCAGTACTCCTTTTAAATTCGCGTTAATTTCAAGTTTTCTAACCTCAGCCCTAACTGCGACCAGGTGGTTGAACAAGGCGTAAGAGTATCAAGAAGGCCATCCTGACGCTAATTTGGAGAAATTCACGCGAGAATAGGCGGCATGGCCAGCCTCGATTCCAAATTAGTAAATATCGTCGGCGACCGCACGGCCAAAGTTCTGGAAACGACTTTTGGCTATAAAACAATTGCTGATTTGATCCACCATTACCCGCGCAGATACTTAGTTCGTGGCGAACTCAGCGATATCGCAGAACTTAAAGAAGGCGATGAAGTAACCGTACTTGCCGAAATATTTAGCTCATCCAGTAGAAAATTACATGCCCGTAAGGGGAGCATCCTGGAGGTAATTGTCACAGATGGCAGCGCCAAGATGTCACTGACCTTCTTCAATCAAGCTTGGCGTGAGAAGGATCTGCGGGTAGGTAGACAAGGGTTATTTGCTGGCAAAGTTGGCGTATTTAACGGCAAGCGTCAATTAGCACATCCTGATTACGAAATGATTCCTGATGGAAATGATGTTGACTCAGCCGTTGCTGAATTTGCGGGTAAATACCTGCCGATGTATCCGGCAAGTGCGAAGTTACCATCGTGGAAAATCGCACAATGTATTAATTTATCGATCGGCGCGATAGATGAAATCGCCGACTTCATGCCAGAAAAAATCTTAAACGAGCGCGGGTACCCTTCTCTGCAACAAGCCATTGTGCAAATCCATAACCCTGTCGATCTCGACAGCGCGGATAAATCACGGGCACGTATAACTTTCGATGAAGCGCTCTTGATGCAGTTGTTATTGCTTGAGCGGCGAGCCGAACTGCGCGCTCTAAAGGCAGTTGCACGCCGCCCAAAGATTTCAGGAATTCTCACCGCTTTTGATGCTTCATTGCCGTGGCAATTAACACCTGGACAGGTGCAAGTTAGCGCAGAGATTGAATGTGATTTAGCGGCGCCATATCCCATGCATCGACTTTTACAAGGCGAAGTTGGATCCGGAAAGACAGTGGTTGCGCTGCGCGCGATGCTCGCGGTTATCGATAGCGGGGGACAAGCGGCGCTACTTGCGCCAACTGAAGTGTTGGCGGCGCAACATCTGCGCACAATTGAAAAATTACTTGGACCGCTGGCACAAGGCGGAATGCTTGGCGGCAGTGAAATCGCAACAAAAGTTACTCTGTTAACTGGTTCGCAAAGTGCGGCTGCACGAAAAGAGGCGCTGGCAATGGCGGCATCCGGTGGAGCCGGAATAGTTATCGGAACCCATGCTTTATTGAGTGAATCAGTAGCTTTTAATGATCTAGGTTTAATCGTGGTTGATGAACAACATCGCTTTGGTGTTGAACAACGAGATGCACTGAAAGCAAAAGCAATTAACCCTCCGCATCTGTTGGTTATGACTGCAACACCGATTCCACGAACTGTGGCCATGACGGTATTCGGTGATTTAGATGTTTCAACTTTGCGCGAGCTGCCACTTGGCAGACAACCAATTACTACGCATCTGGTTCCAACAATTGAGAAACCAACTTTTCTAGATCGCGCCTGGGAGCGAATTCGTGAAGAAATCTCGCTGGGTCATCAGGCCTACATTGTCGCGCCACGTATTTCGGCTGGAACATCAGAGGATGCTGATTTAGATTTTCTCTACGGTGAGCCATCTGCGGATATCGCATCTGTTGAAGATCTCGGTCCGAAATTGCAGTCCGGGGCGCTAAAGGGCCTGCGGATCGCCCCTTTACATGGGCGTCAGAGTAGCGAAGTCAAAAACTCGACTATGCAGGCCTTTGCGCAAGGTGAAATTGATATCTTGATTTCAACGACGGTAATTGAAGTTGGCGTAGATGTTGCAAATGCCACGGTGATGGTGATTATGGATGCAGATCGTTTCGGCGTCTCACAACTTCACCAGTTGCGTGGTCGCGTTGGCCGTGGAACTTCCCCGGGTTTATGTCTACTGGTAACTAACGCAGATGCCGAAAGTCCGGCGCGAGAAAGATTGGATGCCGTCTCTAAAACACAAGATGGCTTTGAGCTCTCCAGAATTGATCTAGAACAACGTCGTGAAGGCGATGTACTTGGTGCGACCCAGTCAGGTTCACGTTCTCACCTGCGTTTGCTCCGTGTCCTGCGAGATGAAGCGTTGATTGAAAGTGCTCGAGAAAGTGCTGCAGAACTATTGGCACAAGATCCTTCCTTGTCTAGTTATCCTTTGCTCAAAGAAGAGCTGAAAAAATTGCAAGCAGATGCTGCTGCAGAATTTATAGATAAGGGTTAAATCAGATGCGCATAATCGCCGGCAGTGCCAAGGGCAGAAATATCGCATCTGTTGCCTCATCTACCAGGCCAACTTCGGATCGGGCTCGCGAAGCACTTTTTTCCACCTTGGCCTCTGAATTTGGTGACTTCGAAGGGCTAAATGTTTTGGATTTGTATGCAGGGACGGGTGCAATCGCACTTGAATCCTTATCTCGAGGAGCAGCCTTAGTTCACGCGGTAGAAAAAGATGAACAGGCGCAGAAAAGCATTGCAAGTAATTACGAGGCAATTAAATCAGCGCAGTGCCCTGGCACTTTCCATCTATATGGCATGAGTGTTCATCGCTTCTTGCAAGATCCACCAATTGCGCCCTATCACTTTATATATATTGATCCACCATATGAAATCGATGACCTTGATGTAATAGAAACTCTTATTCAACTGCAAGTTGGTGGATTTTTGCATCCACAAGCCTTAATTGCAGTGGAGCGAAACTCCAGAGTTAAGGAAATATCTTGGCCAGATGGATATGTATCAGTCCGAGAAAAAAACTATG
>CAWUTY010000030.1:0-6587 GCA_963925575.1 Candidatus Nanopelagicaceae bacterium | reverse complement strand
CGGAGCAATCAAAGCTAACTTGGCATCGGCTGTGACCGCCCAAGAGATTGCATCATCGGTTGCGGTATCGCAGGCATGCAGGGCAATTGCCACATCGGCGGCGCCTAGAGTGGTCTGAGAAATCTCTTCAGCAAGGAAGTTAATGGTCTTGGAAATACCCAACTTCTTGGCGATCTCATTATTACGTTGACGCGCGCTCTCGCGAACATCAATACCAATAACATTTACTGGAATTCCTTGGCTCCAAAGATATTGGTGGGCGGCGAAAGTTAAGTAGGCGTGCCCACATCCCAAATCGACAACTGAAAGCGGGTTCACCGTTGTGGGTTTTGCAAAATGTCCAGCTTCTATTGCCGAATTTAGCGAAGGCACTAGCAAGCGCAGAAATTCTTCTACCTGCAGATATTTATCGTTTTTACTGGCTTTAACTTTTCCAGATGAATCAGATATGCCGACCTCAATTAGAAATGGGTCGCTGGCATCTAGAAGCCGACTTTTAGCGCGATCATGCGAAAGATCGACTTCAAATGCACCTTTAGTACGTTGTATCAGCGCTTCACCTTTCTTTGTTATCCGAATTGAGATCGATCCCACCTTTTCTTCAAGCAAGATATTTGCAAAACCAGAGCCAAGGTAGTTAAGTTCAATAAATTCGGCTGGTGAATAATTCTTGGTTGTCATGGCGCGGCCATCACTTTGAGATACCTGGTATTTGATTTCACCTTTGATCAGAACTGGCTTCACATCAATTCGTTCAGATGGGGTCTGCATATTACGGCGACGCCCAGATAGAACTAATCGAACAAAATTCTCCGACTTTTCTAAGGATGCAAGCACTTCTGCGAGGGCTAGCTCGAGTGTCGGCTCCATGTCTTAAAATACCGCAGATTTAATACATTACGATCGCCCAATGATCTCAACCAACGCCTGGATTTTGACGATGTCCGTACTAGCCATAATTATTCTATTTGACTTCAGCTGGGCTGTAATTCGCCGCAATCAAGTGACCTCTTTAAAAGAAGCATCGCTCTGGAGTCTGCTCTATGTCTCACTCGCTATCGTTTTTGGAATTTATCTAGGCACATGGACTGATTCAAAGACTCAGCAAGAGTTCTTTGCGGGTTGGCTCACCGAATATTCATTGTCCTTTGATAACCTCTTTGTTTTTGTAATTATCCTAAGCAGGTTAAAGATTGAAGAGAAGAGTAAACAGTTAGCACTTCTTTTCGGAATTCTGATCGCACTTGTATTTCGAATCATCGCCATTTCTTTGGGCGCTGCTGCAATTAAGCAATTTGAATGGATTTTCTTTATCTTCGGGGCATTTTTAATTTATACCGCTATTCATCTCTTCGTGGAAAGTTCGCAAGAACACGAAGAAGAGAAGGAAAGCAAAATAATTGCCTACTTAAGCTCCAAGGGAATGAAACCTTTTACTGTTGCGCTTCTGGCACTTGGCTTTACGGACATTCTCTTTGCCCTTGATTCGATCCCTGCGATCTTTGGCCTGACCGAAAATGTTTATGTGGTTGTAACCGCAAATATCTTTGCTTTAATGGGTCTTCGCCAACTGTATTTCTTAATTGGCGGATTAATGCAAAGACTTATCTATATCGGCAAGGGCCTTTCGGTAATTCTTGGCTTTATCGGAATCAAACTCTTATTCCACGCTTTCCATGCCGTTGATATCCATGAAATTGCCGGGATCGGTGTTCCGAAAATTACGATCACGCAAAGCCTTTCGGTAATTGTTGTAACGCTGGCCATCGCCACTATTTCAAGTTTGATCGTAACTTCGCGACGCAAATAATTAATTAGGTAGTTCTACATCCACCGCAAGTCCACCTAATTCGCTCTTTCGCAGCTCAAGTTTCCCACCATGTTCTTGAACAATGGCGGCGATGATGCTCATACCCAGTCCTGAACCACCACTTTCGCGAGATCTAGAAGGATCAAATCGATTCATCGCTGCAATTTCGCTACGGTAAGCGCTCTCTGGTAAACCGGGTCCACCATCTTCAATAATTAAGTTAACTTTTTTGCCTTTACTTCTCAAAGTGATTGCAACCGGAGCACTTGATGGGGAGTGTCTTACGATATTAGAAATGCAGTTTTGAATTAAGCGATTTAGGTGTTCGCGTGAGCCTGGAACCAAAAGAGCGTCTGAAATGTTCAGATTGAGTTTTCGTTCCTTATTAAAAAAGGCGAAATCATTGGCATGGGCGCTAACTATTTCAGAGAGATCTACCTCCTCAAAGGTAGTCGGCTTACTTTCGCCTAGTTCTGCCAGCAATAGCAGATCATGAATAAGGCTTTCCATACGCTCGATTTCAGTACTAACGCGAGAAAATGCGCGGACGCGATCGACTAATTCTGTTATCTGTCCTTTACTCAGCAGCTCGTTATATCCCTTTATTACAGTTAATGGAGTGCGCAGTTCATGGGATGCATCCCCTAGAAATCTCTGCATTCGTTCCAAAGCTTTAGCATCAAGCCCACGGTTATAGCGGCGCAAGAAAAAGATACTAAAGAAAATTGCCAGAGCATCGGCGGCGATAGTAAACCCACCTAAATTCTTAAGGTTAGATTTAAAGTTTGCATTTAATTCATCAAGTGCCGCCGCAATAACTAGATAATCACCACCGGGGATTATTACCGATCTAAACCTGTACGGGTTATCACCTTCAATTGAAATAGGTCCTGTGATGCCCTTCTGAATTTCTGCCAGGGCTTTAATTACTGGATAAATCAAATGTGATTCATTTATTACCGTCTCAATACCTTCTTGAGTCACTAAGGCCAAAGTTAGATCTAAGTTCTCTTCTTCAACGGTTAATATCGCAGCGCTTATAGCCTCATTTGAATATTGACTCACCCGCTCGGCAACCAGATTTATAGATTGGTCTATCTTTCGCATATCTGCATTTCGAGATTCAACCGCGGCAAACCCACCGATAATAATAGATAGCACCGTTGTTATAATGATAGATAAAATTGCAAATTTACTATTGGACTTCCTCATTGCTACTTAGGGTCCTGAATGACAAATCCAACTCCGCGGACTGTCTTGATCCCCTCAAAGCCATCGCGATGTAATTTCTTGCGTAGATATGAAATATAGGTATCGGCAACAGTACTTTCGGATTCGAAGGTAATTCCCCAAACTTCATCAAGTAAAAGGCTCTTACTTAATACCCGGTTCTTATTTTCAATTAGTACCTGAAGAAGCCTAAATTCTGTAGGTGAAAGCTCAACTGATTCGCCACTAAATTTCACAGTATGGCTATCTTCATCAATAGTGATTGGACCGCAACGCATATCAACACCTTTTGCAATTGCCACATTTGCTCTGCGCAAAATCGCCTTTACACGAAGTAAGAGTTCTTCAAGTCCAAATGGCTTGGTGACGTAATCATCGGCACCTAAAGTTAGCCCGCGCGTAACATCTACCCGATCGGCGCGCGCACTTAACATCAACGCTGGTGTGTTATCCCCCGTCGAACGCAGCCTTTCAACAAGTTCGAATCCATCCATGAGTGGCATATTTATATCGATAATAAGTAAATCAGGTTTCTTATTTCTAATTGCGGTTAGCGCCGACATGCCATCAGGTGCCGTGGCAGTCTCGAAGCCCGCGATACGAAGGGCATCGCCCAGGAGTTCGCGAACACCCGCCTCGTCATCGACGATCAATATTAATTGCGCCATGGGTATAGCCTGGCACGGCAGTGGCGATATATCCAAGGAAGTTCACGACATATCAATGTAAATTACCGTTTTCACCGAAAATTCACAAAGAGGTGACCGATACTTGTGGCAGGTAGAAAGGGTTAGAAAATGAAGCGCAAATTATTAATCGCTATCCCGGCGTTAATTCTTGCTATTTCATTTCTGGCAACTCCAGCAATTGCGGACACTAGGCCGACAGCGCCTTCTGAGGCAAACGCTGTCAAGGTTATTTATAAGTTGGCGCAAGAAAAATTCCTCAGCGATTTAAGAATTTATGAAGATAAAAGACGAGCCATAAATCAGCGTTTTAAAGAGGCAGTTGATAAGGCGCTCTCAAATTCCAGATCTCAGAGCGTTCCTGGACAATCACAGATGCAAAAAAGACAGAATATGAATACCAAACAGAATTTAATTATTGCAGCAATAGCTATTCGTGATGCAGCAATTGAATTGCTGGGGCCTCCACCAACACCACCAGCAAAAGCGCTGAAGTCCGAAAAATTTAAAAAGCCAAAGCCTTCAAATTAGCCAATGCTGACGCAATTGCTATTCGTTAACCACGATCGGCATATTGCGTAAAGATTCGCGACCATGAGACTTCGCTCGTTCATGATGTTTGCGAATTTGTAATTCAAAGTTTTTAATTGCCGTATCAAATGCCGCAACATCATTGAACTCGGCGGCTTCGGCTCTCATGAGCGGTCCAGCACCATGTGATGTAAGAACTACACGATGTGAGCGTTTGCCTTGGCGCGGATTTTGTTCGTGCAATATCTCAACTTCTACTCTTTCAATGGTCACACTGAATCTCTCCATACTGCGCAGTTTTTCTTCTGCTATTACGCGAAAATCTGCCGCTAGATCTGCATGACGGGCATGAATAACAATCTTCATATCTTCTCCCTTTAGGCTTTTCTTGCTACCTAACAATGGCACCAAAGCGCCAATTTGGAAATAGGGCTAGATCTAGACACTTGTTATTAACTTTAAAGCGGAAGCACCGCAACGAGTGCGGTTAACACAGCGGCATAAAAGGTGCTCTGTGCGAGAATCATTAGCGCGGTGCGACGATCGGCGGCACGCGCGATCGGGTCTGCCACGCGCGATATGTGGCCCAATTTTCCAAAATTAAATGTGCCAGCGAATCCGTATGCCAAGCAGAATTTCTTGCGAGATTGAACCCAGCCAATAGACATCACGAGTAAAGGTATAAATATTCCCAGACGCGCACTTTGTGAAACATCAGTGGTTATAAAGGTAGTTAGCGCAATTAAAGATAGGACTAATCCGATTGCTGCGACTATACGTCTGCGATTTATTTCGCCTTCACCGATGTTGCAGCTACCGGGAACGTAATCGACTTGTGCCAATTAGGCATCCTCACGTTCATCTTCATCTTCATCAATCCAAGCATCTGCCGGTGCATCCTCTTGACGTTGCGCCCAAGAAAGGAATGAACCTACGGCTTGAAAGGCAACAGCCAATAGCGCAATGACAGCTAGGAGGCGGCGCACGATCTTCATGGGTTAAAAATACCGCGTTAGCGAAAAACTTTCTTTACTTAGCAGCCTGCAACGCCGCATCAATATCAGCCCACAAGTCTTCGACATCTTCGCAGCC
Organism: Candidatus Nanopelagicaceae bacterium; assembly: GCA_963925575.1. GTDB lineage: Bacteria > Actinomycetota > Actinomycetes > Nanopelagicales > Nanopelagicaceae > Planktophila. Next base: position 1,238 of record CAWUTY010000030.1, on the reverse strand, counting down.
AACGGAAAGGCGAATCAAAGACTCAGGAACGCTGGCGCTTTCAATAGGCCAGCGGCGACGACGCTCCCAAAGTGATTCGACACCGCCCAAACTGGTGGCATAGGTAACGATCTTTGATGACTCACAAACACGATCTGTGGCTTCCCCGTTGCCGTCGTATTCGAAGGAGACGATGGCGCCAAAGCCCTTCATAAACGATTTCGCTTTATCGTGTTGCGGATCGGTAGGAAGGCCGGGATAACGCACGCGGGTAACCAAGGGATGCGCACTTAGTCGTTTAGCGAGCTCCAGAGCGTTCTCGCTGGCCCGCGCAAAACGTATTGGGAATGTGCGAATTCCGCGCAGAGCTAGCCATGCTTCGAATGGTCCCGGAATAGCACCGTTAAATTTACGCGCATCTCCAAGCGCCTTGAGGTGTGCTGGGTCATTTGTGGAAAGTGATCCGAGAACTACATCGCTATGACCTGCCAAATACTTGGTAACTGAGTTCATAACTATGTCGGCGCCCAGCGAAAGTGGCTTTTGAACAAGGGCTGTTGCAAATGTGTTATCCACGGCAACAGTTATGTTCCGCGACTTAGCGGCTTTGATAAGCGCTGGAAGATCTGCGACATCTAAAGATGGGTTAGTTGGTGACTCGAGCCATAACAATTCAGCGCCATCTAGCGCGGCAATTACTTCATCGGTATCTGCTATTGAAACTAGCGTTGCGTTTATTTTCTTCGCCGCAGTTAAGTTGCCGAGCAAAGTCATTACCCCTGAATAACCTTGATTAGATGCCACAACCTTGGCGCCAACTGGCAGCGTTGAAAACACGGCGCTAACTGCTGCCATTCCTGATGAATAAGAAAGTGTCTGTCCGCCTTCGAGAGCTCCGATCGCTGCTTCGAGTGCGGTCCAAGTTTCATTTCCATATCTGCCATAACCGATTGGACCACCTGAAGTAAATGTTGAATTCAGTGAGATAGGTGGATTTAGCGCGCTATCTGGAGTAACAGCGGGACGACCTGCGGTAATCGCAATTGTCTCTGGACGTTGTTCAGATCCGTGTTGTGATGTCATGGGCTAAGCCTAATCGTTACCGAGTACTGCCATCGCCGCATTATGTCCGGCGATGCCGCTGACTCCGCCACCGCGGCGCGCACCCGCCCCGGCTAGATAAATATGGGGCTGATCAGTTTCAGATCCCCATTTCTGTGCAGAGCCTGCCTCACTATCAATAAATGGAAAATCGAGAT
>CAWUTY010000029.1:0-2785 GCA_963925575.1 Candidatus Nanopelagicaceae bacterium | reverse complement strand
CCGGATACCGGAACGTTTGACAACCGGTATCAAAATTAAAGCCTGCACAATGATCCCGAGAGTTGTTCCCCAACCCAGAAGTTGAATTTGACTGTCATTAATATTTTCAACAGTCAGTGTTTGCTGCATAACCAAAACGCCTGCGAAAACCACAATAACGACCAGGTTGTTGGCGATTGGCGCCCACATCAAAGGGGCAAATGAGCCGCGCGCATTGGCTACTTGGCCGAGCATTGTAAATAGCCCTAAGAAGAAGATTTGCGGCAAACAATATCTAGTAAAGGCAACCGCGATAGAGAACTCTTTTTCAAAACCTTCGGTCGAAAATTCGGGAGCATATAAACGCACCAGTGCTGGAGCAAAAATCACACCAATAATTACTAGTAGCAAAAGAATTCCAGAGATAGTCGTTACTAAACGGGAGGCGAAACCATGTCCACCATCTTCATCTGAAAATGATCTAACAAGTTGCGGAACAAAAATTGCAGTTAGCGCACCGCCGACTAGCAGGTTATACAAAATATTTGGCATCGTGTTTGCCACGTTGTACGAATCCGCTAATAGCGCTGTACCAAGTACTGCAACAGCCAAGATCGCGCGGAAGAAACCAGTGATGCGAGAAAGAATTGTGCCGATTGCCATAATGCCAGAGGCGCGGAACAAATCATTTGTTTTCATGGCGCCCCTTTCGAATCCTACGAATAGTCTGGGTTAGCGCTGCGACAAAGAGCAGTATCGCCGCACCGACAGTGAACCAGGTAACTCGTGAATCGAATATAGTTATATTAAGGGTAAGCCTTGCAGATGCTCCTACAAATTCCCCATCAGTGTTTGTTATCTGTGCCAATATTGTTGTGGCACCAGGTGCTATCACCGTGAATGGCAGAGCCAACTGGGTTCGAGCATTAGCCGGGATTGTCAGATCGGAGATATTAGTGACCTGAACACGTGAATTCAGTGGGGTTACTCGAATATTGATCTTTACCGGAACGCTAAAACCATTTATTACTGTCACAGGAACTTTGCCAGATTGAGATGTAATTTGGTACTTACCGCTTGTAACACGCAATTTATTTAAAGTATTTTCCACACCATCATTTGCGTCATAAGAAAAGAATTCGCGATCTTTTTTATTTAAAGATGGCGAAAGAAGTATCGCTAACTTAGCCCTTTGCGCCTGAACTTCATCAGCGCTTACAACTGTTGAAAGAGCAGTTAAAGCCTGGCGATTTTGCGTGTATTTTTTGCGTAATACAGGGCTAATGCGTGATTTACCAGTACTCCAATCAGAGCCACTTTCTACTGCAACGCTACGATTTAAATGAAATGAAACTCGTTCAGACCCGTATGCGTAATATAAACGCAACTCACTTGGCGCCAACCGTTTTGCTAGATCAATATCTGGGTTTCCGTAAGGCAGCGCAATAACCCGGTCTCCAGAAGTCGCAAGCAATAAGCGAGTTAGCCATTCTTTCGCTACTAATTCACCAGTGACGCTTTGCTTATTTACTAACTTATAACCATTAGCCATATCCGCAACTTCATCTAAAAGCTGCGCATCAATAACCCAAGTGCGTGAACCTTTACGTTTTTGTTCGAGTGGTTTTCCGAGGCGTCCGGTTGATAATAAATCAGCTACTAGTTCATCGTTACGGAATGTGCCGTCAAAGATTTGGTGTGGCTTACTTTTTAAATATATAACAGTTGCATCGGCACTGGCGGCCGGGAGAGATCCAAATAAAAAGAAGGCTGAAATTAAAGTTAAAAAAGCTTTTTTCATTGCGCAGTAACTTCTTTAGATGCGCCAGTCCGTGCAATTAACTTCTTCTCATCGGGATATGCCAAACGTTCCACAATTTCTGCCAAAGGAAACCAGCCGACCTCATCGACTTCACTTTCTTGTGGGGCTAAATTTCCACCAGTTTCACGGAATAGATAATGGTGAACTGTCTTATGAATTCTTTTCCCGCCTGCCATAAACCAAAAATCAATCACACCAAGTGAACGTTCTATCGAAGATTCAATTCCAGTCTCTTCAGCGACTTCACGAAGTGCGGCTTGCTCGGGGGTTTCACCTTCTTCAATGTGACCTTTGGGTAGCGACCATAAAATTCTCTTACCACTGCCATCTTTATGATCAATCCGGCCGATTAATAAACCGTTCTTGCCGCTGTGATCAATTACTAAGCCGCCAGCAGATATTTCATCTACGCGCTTGGCGTAGCTCTTGGCAGGAGTTTTTGAACGCTTGGAAGTGGCATCGGCAGGCGCAACTGCGCTAGCAGTAGATGAATCTTTCGTAAGTGGGGCGCGATGTGCGGGGCGTTTACGCCTGCGCTTCTTTTTCGTACCTTCGCTGCCCGCACCAGGTGCCGGGGTCATAGACCAAGGGTACTGCTCTAACCTTACCTATTGTGACGAGTGCATTGGGAGCCGCTGGGGAAGTTGCGATCGCTTCACTAATCGAACGGGCTCCACTGGCAAGTTCGCTCGCCCAAAGCTTTGCCGCTAAAGGTTTCCGACTAGCACTTGTCGGTGGACCTGTGCGCGATGCGCTACTTGGTCGCCTAGGAAACGATTTAGATTTCACAACCGATGCCAAACCCGAAGATACAAAGAGAATTTTGCAAACTTGGGCAGAAAATATTTGGGAGATCGGAATTGAATACGGAACGGTTGCCGGAAAACGCGGCGACACGACTGTTGAAGTAACAACATACCGCAGCGAAAGTTACGATCCTGAAAGTCGAAAACCAGAAGTTATTTATGGCGAGAATATCGAAGG
>CAWUTY010000028.1:0-5539 GCA_963925575.1 Candidatus Nanopelagicaceae bacterium | reverse complement strand
TCGACTTGCATGTGTTAAGCACGCCGCCAGCGTTCGTCCTGAGCCAGGATCAAACTCTCCATAGAAAGTTTTGTTCATGGCTTACGAGACAAACAAACTGTCGTTTATTTTGTCTTTACCAAAGGAAATCAACGAGTATTGCAAAACCCTGAATAAACAGTGTTTTACGCATACTTCATTGAAGTATTTATTTAGAAGATGGGCCTTGTTGATTGCAAACAAGTTTGCATAGCAAAGTTAGCCATCTTCTGGCATTAACTTATGGCACGCTGTTGAGTTCTCAAGGTACGGATGCGCACTGCTTTTCAGCTTATGACTGATTTTCAGGGCAGACCGCCAAACCTAGCCCATGCACGCAGGCACGGTCAAACCGGCCTTTGGAAAGAGCTAGATCGAGCAAGATGCTGTACGGCCTAATTCGTCCGTTCACACAGCAAGGAGCGTAACTATAGGCGCATGCGGCGCGGGGGTCAAATCGCCCTTACCCAATCGCAAGTGGGATTAGTCATATCCGAAATATTACAAAAAATCGCATATTTATACGTAAATATGGGGGTAAAGGCTGGCGGGGATGGCTTTTAGATAAGTTCGACAGCAGCTAAATCGCGCTTGCCTTTACGTAAAACTGCATATTTACCGCATAAAAAGTCACTTTTTTGAGGTGCGAAATCTTCGCCAGAGATTTTGGTGTTATTTAAATATGCACCACCTTCTTTAACGATGCGACGCGCAGCAGATTTTGAATCGACTACTCCAGTGGCGGCCAGAAGGTCGACCCAAGTTGGAATTGGATCCCCACTTTTTACAGTTGTACGTGGCAGTTCAGCTAACGCTGATGCCAAAGTTGCTTCATCTAGATCAGAAAGTTCGCCTTGACCGAAAAGTGCGCGTGCCGCGAGTTCAACCCGATTGCAAATATCTTCAGAATGAACGATTGAAGTCAACTCACGCGCAAGTGCGCGATGGGCTTCGCGTGCACCAGGGTTTTCGCTATGCGCCTTTTCGAGCGCTTCGATTTCTGCACGCGATTTGAATGAAAATACCTTTAGGAAATTAATAACATCCTGATCATCCGTATTTAACCAATATTGAAAGAATGCGTACGGCGATGTCATCTCTGGATCGAGCCAAATAGCACCCCCAGCGGTCTTACCGAATTTACTGCCATCGGCCTTAGCCAGCAAAGGAATAGTTAGCGCATGCCCACTACCACTTCCAACGCGGCGAATTAAATCTAAACCAGCAACAATGTTTCCCCACTGATCTGATCCTCCTAACTGCAAAGTGCAGTTATGGCGGCGATATAGCTCTAGAAAATCATAAGACTGCAATACTTGATACGAAAATTCGGTATATGAAATACCACCAGCTTCAAGACGCGATGCAACTGAATCTTTAGCAAGCATTTGATTAACGCTGAAATGCTTACCGATATCACGTAAGAATTCAATGGCTGAGAGAGGTGACGTCCAATCCAAATTATTTGCAACGATTGCTGCATTTGGTTTTGCTTGAAAATCCAGGTATTTAGAAACTTGTTCACGAATGCGTTCCACCCAAGCGGCAACAACATCGGTGGTATTAAGGGTGCGTTCTTCGTTCTTGCCACTGGGATCTCCGATCAACCCCGTGGCTCCCCCGACTAGTGCGATTGGGATGTGGCCAGCTAACTGAAAACGACGAAGCGCTAAGAGCACAACTAAGTTGCCAACATGCAGACTTGGGGCGGTTGGATCAAAGCCAATATACAGCGTGGTTGGTTTCTTTAGCGCCTCGCATAAAGCCTTCTCATCAGTAGATTGTGCGAAGAGGCCGCGCCATTTTAGATCGGCAATTAACTCGTTAGATTGCGTATCCATCCTCGTATTCATCCACCCATCATCTCGGAAAAAGCTTTGCGTTGCTCGGCAATTACCTTTGTAAGTCTCGTTAAATTTGCAGTTGCTAACTCAATTTGATCGGAGAAGGCGGTCGGTCCGGTTGCCCCAAATGTGGTGCGAGAAGCAATCGCTCCTTCAACCGTTAGAACTTTACGAATTTCGGGATTGAGGGCGGAATGAATTGATTTAAATTGCTGATCACTTAGTTGATCAAGTTGGATTCCATCTTTTTCACAGAGGGCGACACACTTTCCCGCTGCCTCGTGGGCTTCTGCAAATGGAACATGAGCGCGTACCAGAAAATCTGCAATCTCAGTGGCTAATGAAAAACCTAGAGGAGCAGCCGCTAACATTTTGGCACGGTCAAAATTTGTTGTCGCTACCATTCCGGTAACAGCTGGCAAAACCAAAAGTACAGTATCTAGTGAATCAAAGAGCGGTTCCTTATCTTCTTGCAGATCGCGGTTGTATGCGAAAGGCAAACCTTTCAACATTGCTAAGACTGCAGTTAAGTTTCCGATCAGACGTCCGGCTTTACCGCGGGCCAGTTCTGCCATATCTGGATTCTTTTTCTGCGGCATTATGGAAGAACCAGTGGAGAAAGCATCTGCAACCTGCGCCCAACCAAATTCGGTTGTCGCCCAGATACACCACTCTTCTCCGATGCGAGAGAGATGTACCCCAACCATTGACAAGATAAAAAGTGCCTCCGCAACAAAATCGCGGTCTGATACCGCGTCTATGCTGTTAGCAGATGAAGATGCAAATCCGAGATCACGCGCAGTTGCTGCCGGATCTAAAGCCAATCCTGATCCTGCTAAAGCGCCAGATCCAAGCGGGCTGACGCTGGTGCGCTTTAGCCAATCTTGGATACGTTCTAAATCGCGCGCAAAAGATTGAACATGTTTAGCAACTTCATGGCCAAAGAGAATCGGTTGTGCATGTTGCATATGTGTAAATCCTGGAGCTGGCGCATCACCGTATTCACTCGCCTTTGCCAATAGCGCAGCCTGTAAATGGGTTATCGAACTAGCAACTTCCAGCATGTGATCAATCGTGAAAAGTTTCAGATCTGTGGCTACTTGGTCATTTCGGGAACGTCCCGCACGTAGTGACCCACCAGTTGGGCCAATCTTTTCGGTTAAACCGCGTTCTAGCGCGCTGTGTACATCTTCATCGCTAACGATCGGCAAGAATTTTCCGGATGCCACTTCAGTAATTAATTCTCCAAGTGCCTGCTCGATCTCATTTGCAACGCCTTCTTGCAGCAAACTGCTGGAGCGAAGAACCTTCAAATGGGATAGCGAGGAGCGCAGATCGTAGGGCGCTAAACGCCAATCAAAATGAACGCTACGCGAGAGCGCAAAGACGGCATCCGTCGGTGCATCGGAAAACCTTCCACCCCAAAGCGCCATTATTTTCTCGCCTTTCCACCACTTGATGATTTGCCTGCTGACTTGTTCGAAGTTCTGCCGAACGAGAGCAATTCTTTCGCTAATTCGGCTCCCCCGTTGGACTTCTTCGATACAACCAAAACCGTGTCGTCCCCTGCGATGGTGCCGATGATGCTTGCGATCCCCGAATTATCTAGAGCACTTGCTAGGAATTGTGCCCCGCCAGGAGGAGTGCGCACTACAGCCAAATTTCCAGATGCTTCTACTGAGAGAATTAGGTCCGATGGAAGTGGCATTGATTTCGAGATCGCACCGTCAGAAGTTGTCCCAATTTGATAGATCAATTCACCTTCAGAATTGCGCGAACGAACTGCGCCGACTTCTTCAAGGTCGCGACTAGCGGTTGCCTGTGTAACCACAAAGCCAGCCTTCTTCAACAGTTTTACAAGATCTGATTGGGAATGTATAACGCCCGCCTTTATCAGCGCTATGGCCTTAGCGCGACGCGCCGAAACTGAAGTTGAGTTAAGAACCTTAGCCACGATCTACCTCCTGCATGCATTGCGCGAAAATTGTAATGAACTTATCAATCTGAACTTTGGTGACGATCAGCGCGGGTGCAATTCGTATTGTGTCTGCATTCGGTGCGTTAACCAATATTCCGCGATCGGCCAAGCGCCCGGCTAACTCTTTTGCATAGTCACCATTTAGTCCGATACCAATTAATAAACCACGACCACGTACTTCGGTGATGCCACGGACTGCTCCAAGCTTTATCTTTAAACGTTTCTCAAAACTTTTTGCCGAGGTCATTAATCGATTTTTTTCAATCAGATTAATTGCCGCGAGTCCAGCTGCTGCTGCAACGGGGTTGCCGCCGAAGGTAGTTCCATGTTCTCCGGGAGAAAATCGCGGTGTATTACTTCCTAGCGAAATCATCGCGCCTAGTGGAAGGCCTCCCCCCAGACCCTTGGCAAGGGTTATGACATCCGGGCGTATATTTTCATCTTCATATCCGAACCAAGTACCCGTGCGCCCCATCCCAGTTTGCACGCAATCAAAAACCAACAAAACTCCATGCTCGTTGCAAATTTCACGTAGTTGCTTTAAATACCCAAGCGGGGGAACGATAACGCCTGCTTCTCCCATGATTGGTTCGACGATAACCATCGCTGTTTTCGAGTTAACCGCCTTGCGCATCTGGGAGATGTCACCAAAGTTCACATGCTTTATATTCTTTATAAGAGGCTTAAATGGATTTCGCTTCTCTGGCTGACCAGTAAGTGAAAGTGCGCCCATAGTTCTGCCGTGGAATGAGTTATTTGTGGCAACTATTCGCGACTTGCCAGTCTTGCGCGAGAGCTTAAGTGCTGCTTCATTGGCTTCGGCGCCTGAATTGCAGAAGAAGACCCGTGCTGTTGGATCTTGCGTCAGAGAAATCAATTTCTGCGCAAGTTCTAACCCTGCCAGATGGCTGTACAAGTTGCTGACGTGCCCCAGGGTGGCTATCTGTTTTGAGACCGCCTTCACGATTGCAGGATGCGCATGCCCAACTACATTAGTTGCGATGCCACCTAGAAAATCTAAATATCTCTTACCGTTGTTATCAGTTACAACCAGACCTTTGCCCGAAGTCAAGGTGATTGAGGGCACCCCATAATTATTTTGCATAACATCTGACCAGGTAATCCCCTGATTTCTCTTGATCGTCATTTCGTCACCAGAGTTCCGCCAACGTTATTTAGAGCAAGTGCAAAGTTCTTTGGTTCAGTCCCGTCGATGATACGAACAGCCTGCGCACCGGCGGCGATGGCATCTAAGCAAGCCTGTACTTTGGGTGCCATACCTTCTGAAAAGCTATTTTTTAATTCGAAAAGTTCTACGGCACTAATTTCTGCAATCAATGAGCTCGTATCTGGCCAGTTGCGATAAATCCCTGGGACATCAGTCATGATTATTAGAACTGAGGCATCTAGCGCTCCTGCAATCGCCGCAGCGGCGATATCTGCATTCACATTAAGCCCCCCACGGAAATCCTCATCTATTGCTATTGGTGAAATGACTGGAACTTGACCACCCTTGAGTGCGTTACGGATCGCTTGTGGGTTTACTGCGGTAATAACGCCCACCAGACCTAGATCTGCGGGAGTGCCATCAACTAACTTACGTAGCGGTTCTGCAATTAAAGATTCGCTAGTACGACCAGATATCGCAACAGCATTTACCCCGATCTTTAAAAGCGAATTCGCAATCGCGGGACCAACC
>CAWUTY010000027.1:0-7690 GCA_963925575.1 Candidatus Nanopelagicaceae bacterium | reverse complement strand
CTCCAGTTTCATTTTGCACCTGATCAACGCTTAAAAAGGTTGGATTAGCCCAAGGGCTAATCAGTGCACGCCAGAGTTGTAATTGATAGGAGCCGACATCTAGCAGGCTGCCGCCGCCAAAGCGCTGATCTGCCCGAAAGTTATCTTTTAGATCTGCAGTGAAGGTAAATGCTGATTCGATTGCGCTTAATTGACCAATATCTCCCTTTCCTACCAATTCAATGGCGCGCTTAAAACGTGGGTGCCAACGCATCCAAGATGCTTCGATTATTAACTTGCCACTTTCACTTGCGGCATCGGCCATCTCTTTTACTTGTTGGGCGTTAAGTGCCAGCGGCTTTTCACAGAGAACATCTTTGCCGCTCTTAAGTGCAGCAATAGCCCATTGGTGATGTTGATGGTTTGCTAAATTGATATAGATCGCATCAATGACGGGATCAGCAATTATCTGGTTGTAACTATCACTACCGTGAAAGGTGCGCGCAGGACGCAGTGCTTCTGCGCGGCTGCGATCTTGGCTTGCAACCGCGACAAGTGATGCGTTTTTTGCTTGATGAACCGCTGGGGCTAGCGCTTTGGTTGCCACGAAGCCGGCGCCGATGAAGCCCCACTTCACGCTCATGCCCTTAATAATATGGGCGAAACAGGTTTTCCATTAGCTAGCGCTGACTCTTCTGCGGCCTGCATAATTGCGACAACATCGCGCGATTGGGATGCAACAACTGACATCGGGGTGGCATCGTTTAAATAAGCCACTAGTGATGCGTAAAAGGAATACGGCGTTTGGCTCACATGCGAAATGACTTCGCTGCTTCCATCACCACGGTGCAAGGTGATAATTGCAGGCAAGTCAGCCACAGCGCCTGCCGCTGATTCATCCCAATCGCCAATTAGCGCACCCTTTGTTCCGAGAATATAAAACTTTGGTTTTCGAGCCGCTGCTAAATCTGAGTTTATAAAGACTGCCTGCAGGCCATCCTTAAAGTTTATGCTTACCTGCGCATGATCAGCATTAGTAACATGATCCCAAACTCGCTTTTGATTTAGTCCACTGACAAAATCAACCTCAGATGGAACAAGTGACATGATCTGATCGATGAAGTGGCTGCCCCAGTCAAAGATTGCACCGCCAGAGACTTCGGCATCAGAGTGCCAGTAAGAACAAGGCTTTGAATAACCTCCAACAAAACTTTCATAATGAAAGAGATCACCGATCTGATCGGTCTCAATTAGATGCTTAATCGTCAAGTAATCTGCGTCATAGCGGCGATTCTGATAAACAACTAAGAGTGCACCATTCTTCTTGGCCAATTCCATTAACTCATCACACTCTTGCGTCGTAAGGGCCATTGGCTTTTCCAGCATTACATGAAGTCCAAGTGAAAGAGCTTGTTTCGCCCATTTGTAATGGCTATTAGGGGGAGTTGAAATAACTACTAGATCGATTTCGCCTTCGGCCAACATGGCATCGGCATCAGCAAAAGTTTTAGCGTTAGGTGAAATCTGCAAGGCAGCCGTTAGCCGCTCTGGATTTGTGTCACAAACTGCGTAAAGAGCCAGACCGGCGGTGGCTTGAACCGCTCTGCTGTGTTCATCTCCGATTGCGCCATAGGCAAGTAATCCGACTTTTATATCTTGGCTAGACACCTTTAAGACTCCTTGAGTTGACGACGCGCAAGAATATCGCTGATGAAGTGCCATGGCGATTTGAATTCGCGACTTTAGCGCTCATTTTTAGGCGCTATTGCTACCCCTAGTCTTTGATGCATTTCTGGAATCGAAAGTTTATCTTCATCCTTAAAAGTCAGTGAGCAAATCTTGCATCTGACTTGCCATTGCATCCAGGAATTGTTCTGATACCCCATTCTGTAGGTGACTACAAAAACTGTGGGCGAAAGAGTGCGACACCTCATGCATCGTTTTGGGATAATTATCTTCTTGACTACCTGACTCTCTGCTCGGTACCCACCCTCGTATCTAAATCCAATTCCATAGAGATCAACTTCTAACAAAAAAGCACCTGGATTTATCGAACTTTCAAATTTAGCATCAGCAAGTGATCGGTAGGCATAGAACCCACATTCACAAGACGCAACAGGTGGGGTGTGCTCAGGAAATTTGTCACAGATGGCGCTGTCATCAGCGCTATAACCATCACCGGTTAGGCCCCTAAGGGTTGGCTCTCTTTCAGTGATTACCGCTAATTTGTAGCCGTGCATTTCTTCAACGGGTAGATTAAAAGGATCGGCATAACTCAAGCGCTGCGCATTATCGGTGACCCCTTGACGTTCCCGATCACTGGCAGATGCCACCAAAATAAAGGCAACGATGTATAGAGCCGGTCCTAGCAATATGTAAAAGCTAAGACCAATGACCACTAGATCCCTGGGAATTAAGGGGCTCTCTCTTTCACTAAACCCACCTGCGAGGTAGCCAAGTGCTAGAACCGCCAGCGTTATAACGGGGTAGAGCCGGACAGCGCGAATTAATTTCTGTCTGTTCTCAGCCGAACTGGCCATCGAAGGGCCCCCTTTTCGCACGCAGCCCAAGGTTAATGGGGCTGCGCAAGAATCTCATCTCAAGATGAAATTCCACATTTGCGCTGCTAATCTGAAGTCAGAGAGAAGGATCAATATTGTGGCTGAGATTGGTCAACCAGAACGTGTAGTCCGCCGGGAACGCGAGAATGAACCTGCACTAGATCCGGTAGCGCCGTTAACCGCACCCGCGCTAGAACCAGCTAAGTAATTTATTCTTTTCCAATGAGAAAACTAATCAGCGCCTGTGTGTTAATACTTTCCATCTCGCTCACTCAAGTTTCTACTCTGTATGCAGCAGATACTGGCGCACCAACTCCAACGCCAACAACGGAAGTTGCAGTGGATGAATTAGAGTTGAGTCGTTCCTTGATCACAGCGAAAAATTATCGACAGGCGCTAACTGAACTCAAGAGAGTTGATCGAATCGTTTTAAATAACGCCGATGTTAATAATTTATTGGGCTTTGCGTCACGAAAATTGGGCCAATACAGCCAAGCAGGTGGGTATTACCTAAAGGCGTTAAAGATTGATCCAAACCACCTAGGCGCTCTTGAATACCAAGGTGAGCTCTTCTTACTCCAAAAGAAAGTAGCGCCAGCAAAGCAAAACTTAGCCAAGCTAAAGCGACTATGTGGCACTTCTTGTGAAGAGTATTTAGATTTAATGAAGGCGATCGCTGTAGCTACGAAGAAGAAGTAGAAGGCTCAGCAGCTAGAGCGTGGGTTTGAATACGCTTTAATTAACTCATGCGCCACCTAAGAAATGCTTCACAACTTCTATTAGGCGCAGCCCTTGCCTATGCAGGTATCGGCCATCTGACTAACAACCGTTTGGAATTTCAGGCACAGGTTCCAACCTTGCTAGAAGATTATGCCGACTTCGTTGTCTTGGCATCGGGCGTCATCGAGATATCACTAGGTGCAGGCTTGATCGTGCTTTGGAAATACCGCGTGCAGATCGGTTGGCTCACAGCTCTTTTCTTTATCGCAATCTTCTGGGGAAATATTTCGCAATATCTAAACCACACCGATGCCTTCGGACTCAACAGTGATCGCGCCCGCGCAATACGCCTGCTCTTTCAACCGCTCCTAGTTATCTGGGCGCTCTGGTCGACAGGTGCCTGGAGAAGTTACCGAGTGCGCAAAGCTAAATAAAAGCGAAAACTAAGAACGGCTTTGCCATAACCTAGCCCTGGAGGATTCGCATAGCGGCCGAGTGCGCGCGTCTCGAACACGCGTAGATGAAAGTCTCGAGGGTTCAAATCCCTCATCCTCCGCTCTTTTTTCACTCATATCGGCAAGTACTTCGGTTCCACCAAGACAGCCTTCGCAAGTGCATTTAACCTTTGCTAATGCGCCGGCTGATTGCACTCTTCGTAATTGCAGTAACACTGACCGGTTGTGCACAAAAGCCCGCATTTGAAGAATTATCCGATGGCCAGTGCACAAGTGCGCAGAATAAATTAATTGAAAAACATATCTCAGGTCAGATAGATGCCTTAGCTAAGAAGGATTGGGAAGCGGCCTACTCATTTGCCTCAAAAGATTTCCAGGCAGCAGTTCCAATTGATCAGTTCACCTTCATTATCGGTGCGCAGTATGCAATGTTGGTTGAGAATCAGGGTTATAAGTTCGATGACTGCGCTATTGCCAGTGAAATGATCAAGCAAGAAGTCAGTGTGACAAGTGGTGAACAGGTATTTAACCTTACTTACCGACTCTCAGTCACTGACAATGCCCTTGGCGTTGAATCGGCCGAGGTCGGTAAAGTTAATACGCAACAAAATATCTAACCTGGCGCTCTAGCTGACAGGTGCCTGGAGAATTTACCTAGCAAGACAAAGACCCCGCCATTTCTGACGGGGTCTTTATCTTTGTAGCTCGATTACTGCAACTATCCGACGAAAGGTGTTGAAACTTTATCAGAATTATCCACAGTGATCGATGGTTTCGATTTCACCTGCTTTAATAAATCTATCTTTCACCTTGCGTACCGCTGTAGCTCATTGGATAGAGCATCTCCCTAACTAAGAGAATGGTAGCGGGTTCGACTCCCGCCAGCGGTACGCACCATAAGTGGCCTCACGCTAGTTACGTGGGGCCACTTTATCTTTGTGACTCTGCGTAACTATGCGCAACTACCATTTGCTTGCTAACCCGAAGAAGCGCACTAACTTTTAGTGAAGTGTTAACGAGAAATTTGCCAGATCTTTCCTTGGTGTAGATAACGATGAAGCAAGATCCCCCCATGAAAAAATTTCCGCTAGTTGCCATAACCTTCTTTACCGCCTCTGCACTAATTACCGCTGGGCAACTGCCCGCACTGGCTAATGAAGCCACCGTTAAGGTCACCGAGATCGCCGCCATTAGCTCTGGCGATGGTGAGGGCAGTAGCGAGATCGCAGCCTTCCACGCCGGCTCAAAGCGAATTTTCGCCACTAATGGAGTTAAGAACGCAATCGATATCTTTGATATTTCAGATGTAGCAAATCCAAAGAAGGTTGGCGCGGTTTCATTAGCGCCTTATGGAAATGATGTTACAAGCGTTGCCGCCGGCCGCGATGTTGTCGTAGCAGTTGTGCTTGTTACTGAAACATACTCAGCAGCTGGTGCACCTACTACTCCAAATGGAAAGATCGTGGTATTTGATACCAACGGCAAAGTCTTGAGTTCACCAGATATTTTAGGTGTATTACCTGACTCAATAACTTTTGCACCAAATGGCACAACCGCACTTGTCGCAATCGAGGCCCAGCCAGTCTGTGCCAAGGACAATCCGGCAACTACTGAGAAGGAAAACTTAGATTACTCAAAGGCTTCAGATCCAGTCGGTGGCGTATCAGTTGTTGATCTAACTAACCCAGCTGCGCCAGTTGTCAGATTTGCGGGCTTTGATCAATTCACTGTGGAGGCGATGAAAGCCAAGGGAATCGCAGTCTCATCTGTTGTAAACAACGTCTCTAAGGATTTCGAGCCAGAGTTTGTTACTGCAGTAGATAACAACTATGCATATGTCACTATTCAAGAGGCTAATGCAATTGGCAAA
Organism: Candidatus Nanopelagicaceae bacterium; assembly: GCA_963925575.1. Lineage (GTDB taxonomy): Bacteria > Actinomycetota > Actinomycetes > Nanopelagicales > Nanopelagicaceae > Planktophila. The sequence goes on along the minus strand of CAWUTY010000027.1, from coordinate 2,105 downwards.
CTAAATATTGAATCTGCAAGCTTTGAAAGCATCACACGTGCCTTTGAATCTAGAGTCTCCAAGGTCGCTCGCGACACCAGCGATAAAGATTCTGGCGCAGGTCCCCGAACTTATCGCTATGTAGTTGGGGCTTCACAGCCAGATGCTATTGCCGGTTTCAAAATGGGCTCAGGAAACTATTTCTTAACTGCCAACGAGGGCGATGCGCGCGAGTACACCTGCCTAAATGATGATCTTCGTGGCGCATCACTTAAAGTAGATGCCAAACGTTTCCCTAACTGGACCACGCTCTCAGGTGTCGCTGCCCTAGGTCGCGCAAAGGTCAATCCAAATAATGGCGATACAGATGGCGATGGAGATATCGACACTATCCATCTACGTGGTTCAAACTCAATGACTATGTATCGCAATGGCGTAGCACTCTGGGACAGTGGCGCTCTATTAGATCAGATTCAGACAACGGCCTTTGGTGTTGCAAATATCAATGGTTCACACTCTTACTCATCCGATAAGAGCACGATGAACTATGTGGGTCAAGATCGCTCCGACGATAAGGGCGCAGAGCCAGAAGGTGTTGCAGTTGGAATGGTCGGCGGTCGTCGAATTGCAGTCCTTGGTCTAGAGAGAATGACTGCTCTAGCCATCTTTGACATCACAGTGCCAACATCACCGGTCTTTCAAGAGTGGCTTCAGATGCTGCCAACAAAGGCAACTCCGGCCAAGGATGTTAAGCACTGGTCACCAGAAGGAATCGTCTTCGTTCCTGCAGACAAGTCACCTTCTGGCAAAGCACTGATCATCACAAGCTATGAGCTATCTGGCTCACTCTCGATTCATCAGATCGAGCCACGCAGCTAAACTCTAAAAAACATTTAAAAGACCACCCTAGATACTTTGGGGTGGTCTTTTAAATGTATACATATTTATTTGTTTATCGCACCGGAAGGTAAGGCACTTTCATTCCATTCTTTCGAAAGACCATCTGAATCAAATTAAGATTTCGGTTGCGAAATCCTGCAGCGGATGCCAGTAGGTAGTAATTCCACATCCGTTTAAACTTCTCATCAAATGCAGGAATCTCATCCCATCTCTTATTAATATTCTCATACCAAGCTAAAAGTGTGCGATCGTAATCAAGCCCAAAATTATGCAGATCTTCGATTACAAATAGCTTTTCACTTGCTTTAGTTATCTGCGCTGGCGAAGGTATTACACCCCCTGGAAATATATATCGATCAAAAAATGGATCAGTTGCATACTGAGAGAAAGTTGATGAAATGGTGTGATGCAGCATGATGCCATTTTCTTTTAACAATTTGTCACACTGTACAAAGAATTGTCGGAAATTTTTTGGTCCAACGTGTTCCATCATGCCAACAGATACAACTCGATCAAATTGCCCCTCGAGTTCGCGATAGTCCAGCTGCTTAAATTCAATATTTAATCCTGCAGATTTCTCACGAGCGCCTTTAACTTGATTATCCGCAGGAGAAATCCCGGTGCAGATTGCTCCGTAGTGTTTTGTGGCATGACGAAGCAGCCCACCCCAGCCTGCTCCAATATCTAAAAGTGTCATACCAGGTTCAATTTTTAGTTTTCTACAGATGAGATCAAATTTATTTATTTGAGCCTGATCTAAAGTTTCGGCGCCTTTCCAGTAGGCACACGAATATGCCATCTCGGAGTCAAGCATCCGTGAGTAAAGTTCATTACCAATGTTGTAGTGATACTTAGCATTCTTTGCCGCACGTGATTTGCTCTGTCGATTTAAAAGCGTTGATTTAACTGCGGTAGGAACCACCGTAAGGGAAGGTTTTAAAGAGGAAATTACATCAACGCTGAGTAACCTTGTGAGCATCTCATCGATTTGCTGACAATCCCACCAACCTTCGATATAGGACTCACCTAAACCAAGTTGATGTTGGGCAACAATTCGATCCCATAATTTTTCGTTATGAACATGCAGGCTCCAGGGTTCATCCGAATTAAGAGGGATTTGGGCTCTTTGTAATATTTCTAGGCAGATCGCTTTAGAGTTCATTTCCCATCCAAAATTCTTGATTTACAAATTAATTAAATCAAATTTTTGAAAAAAATCCAAGAGA
>CAWUTY010000026.1:0-2665 GCA_963925575.1 Candidatus Nanopelagicaceae bacterium | reverse complement strand
TCGTGAATTGGCATAATCGGTGCGATTAGCCTTTCGAATCAAATTTCGTAGCATGGTAGGAAAGACGAAGAAGTGAAAGGGAAGCACTGCATACCAATACAACTGACCACCTAAACCGCGTGGTGAGAAACTTGCTTCTTGGCGAACAATTCGTTTGCCTTGATCTTCAATAATTGTAAATTCCAACCACGCTTTACCTGGCAAGATCATTTCGGCATATAACTTTAAACGAACGCCACGTTCGAGCTCTTCTACTCTCCAGAAATCCAGGCTGTCACCCACGCGCAAATTAAGTGGATCGCGACGCCCGCGGCGAAGTCCTACTCCTCCAAAGAATCGGTCAATTAAACCGCGCAAGAACCAGAGTAAATCAGCTCCATACCAACCGTTTTCCCCACCAATTGATTCAACTGATTGCCAAAGAGAAGTTGCAGTCGCATCCGTTGTGCTTTCACGACGATCACGCAAAACCATTTCACCGGCCCAGTCGGGATCGCCTTGGGCTTTCTGCCATGGTGCAGTTGGACTTGTTGCATCTGACCAACGGGTTTCCACACTGTGAGTACTTATCTTCGAAAGCGCAAGTGTCATAGCAGTCGATACATCAGTTAATCCTCCAGCCGGAAGCGCAATCGTTGCATCAATATTCTTTGCTGGATCTGCAACGACTTCGCTAATGAGTGATCCAACTAGTGGGCGAGCCAAAGCTGTCGGTACTGGAGTAACTAGTCCAATCCATAGACTAGAAAGATTGGGGGTAAGAACTGGAATCTTGACGATGATGCGCTTTTTAAGCCCTGATAACTGTGCAAACTTCTGCATCATGTCGGCATAAGTTAAAACTTCTGGACCGCCAATATCAAAAACTTTACCTACTGGTGTTTTAAGTAGTGCTGCACCTTTTAAATAATAAAGTACATCGCGAATTGCGATTGGATGAGTACGATTCATTACCCATTTAGGAGTTGTCATAATCGGCAGGCGGTGTGTTAGATGGCGCAACATTTCAAAGCTAGCCGAACCTGAACCAATAATAATTCCGGCGCGCAGCTCCATTACTGGCACTGAAGTGCTTGCCAGCTCTGCTCCAGTGCGAGCGCGCGAAGCTAAATGTTTACTAATATTTTTATCATTTGCGATCCCGCCTAAGTAAACAATTTGTGCAACACCAGCAGCCTCTGCTGCCTGCGCAAAGTCGCGCGCCATCTTCGACTCAATCTCATCAAAATTAGGACCGAGGTTTATTGAGTGCAAAAGGTAATAGGCGGTGTGAACTCCGCTAAGCGCGCTATCAAGATCTGCTCGATTCTCAGCGCTACCTTCACTAATCTCTACCGACGATGCCCACGGTTGACCTTGGACTTTATTCCAGTCACGTACCAATATTCGTACATCTAAATTTTCTTCAATCAGTGTCCTGACTAATCGCCCACCGACATATCCAGATGCGCCTGTGACGAGGTAGAGGCGGTTTCCACTCTTCGGATTCATAGGCCAGAGCCTAGACTGCGTCCATGGCATCTTCCACACGACCTCGCGTCGTAATACTTGGCGCTGGATTTGGCGGGCTGGCTGCCGCAAAAGCGCTGGCCAAAGGCGCCGATGTCACAATCGTTGATCGCCACAACTTCCAAACTTTCTTGCCGCTGCTATATCAGGTGGCAACTGCTGGACTTGCGGCAGATCACGTTGCATACCCGGTGCGCGGCGCGCTGCGCGATAGCGGAGTCAAGTTCCGCATGGGTTCACCAATTTCAGTAGACCATAAAAATAAATCTGTAAAACTAGACTCTTCAGAAACTCTGGAATTTGATCATTTAATTGTGGCACTCGGTTCTGCAACTGCAGACTTTGGCGTCAAAGGCGTCACCGAACACGCACTCGGTATGAAGAGTGTGCATGAAGCGATCGGTATTCGCGCCGAAGTTATGCGCCGCTTTGAAGACTTGTGCCGATTTGAAGATCAGACCCGCTTATCTTTAACAGTTGTTGGTGGTGGCCCAACTGGCGTGGAAATGGCTGGCGCACTCGCCGAACTTAAGCGCGGTCCGCTTAAGAATGATGAAGCCAACGCTGCTAAGCACATAGATATTTATTTGATTGAAGCTGGGCCACGAATCTTGCCGATGTTCAGTGAAAGACTTTCGGCTCGCGCTAAGAAAGATTTAGAAAAATTGGGCGTTAAAGTTTTATTAAACACGGCAGTTGAGGAAGTTAAGCCGCGCCAAATATTAGTTAAAGGTAAAGATGCCATACCTTCAGAGGTAACAATTTGGGCTGCTGGCGTTAAAGGTGAGCCAACTGGTGGACTTCTTAACTTGCCTCTTGAAGGAACGCGCATCAGCGTTGAACAAAATTTGCGAGTAAACAATTACCCACACATCTGGGCGATCGGTGATATTTCAGGTGCCAAAGATAAAGCTGGGCGTTTCTTGCCGATGGTTGCACCAGTTGCGATGCAACAAGCGCGCTGGGTTGCAAAACAAATTATGCGAGCCAATCGAGGCCAGGCTTTACAAGATTTTAAATATCTAGATAAAGGTTCTATGGCCACTATCGGCCGCCACAAAGCAGTTGTGCAATTTAAAGGAATCCAAATAACTGGCGCCCTGGCATGGTTTGCCTGGTTGTGGCTGCACTTGTTCTACCTGCTCGGTGGTAGCAA
>CAWUTY010000025.1:0-4077 GCA_963925575.1 Candidatus Nanopelagicaceae bacterium | reverse complement strand
CTCTGGGATCCCTGGAAACCGATGGGTGGACTCACCCCTGAAGAAATTCGCGCCGCCAAAGTTATTCTGTGGCGCGGCCATTGTTCAGTGCATGGACGTTTTTCGGTCGAGTCAGTTAACGAAGTACGTAAGCGCGTTCCTGGGGTTCAAGTTTTAGTTCATCCAGAATGTAAAAACGAGGTGGTTTCTATCGCCGACGTTGTGGGCAGTACCGAAATGATTATTAAGACCGTTGAAGCATCGCCTGCGGGAAGTAAATGGGCAATCGGAACCGAACTAAATTTGGTTTCTAGGCTAGCCAAAGCCCACCCCGATAAAGAGATTCTTTTCTTAGATAAAACTGTCTGCTACTGCTCGACCATGAACCGTATTGACCTACCTCACCTCGTGTGGGCGATGGAGTCACTTGTCGCCGGCAATGTGGTCAATCAAATTAAGGTCGCTCCCGACGTCGCTCGATTCTCAAAGTTAGCGCTCGAGCAGATGCTCGCCCTATAGTTTGCGCCATGACGAATTCAGCAGATAGCTCTCAGAAAAAAGGGCGACCAACTCCAAAGCGCAAAGAAGCTCAAGCTTCAGCGAAAGTTTCATCTCTCGCACCTGCATCCTCAAAGGCCGAGAAGAAACGGGTAAAAGATGCGACTCGTAACGCTCGAATCGCGCAAAGAGCTGCCTACCTTCGAGGCGATGAAAATGCATTACCTGCTCGTGATCGCGGGCCGGAAAAGAAATTCGTTAGAAATTTTGTAGATTCGCGGCGTTCAATCGGCGAATATTTCTTGCCGGTAATTGGATTTGTTCTGATTTTATCGTTAATCCCAATCGGAGCATTTGCGGTTGCCGGTATTGCCATCATGTATAGCGTGCTTCTGGTTTCAGTTATCGATGGCTTCTTTCTCTCCCGCAAAATTAAGGCTGAAGTAACCAAGCGTTTTCCAGATAAGAGCACAAAAGGTTTAGGGCTGTACGGCTGGTTGCGTTCTACGCAGATGCGTCGCATGCGTGCTCCTAAGCCACAGATAAAGCCCGGCGACAAACTTTAAATCTTCGCTTTAAATTAATTAAGCGCGCGGATTGGGGCTTTTCGTCTCTTTCGGATCAGTCATCGGGATTGAGCCAAGCGCCTTATCGATCGCAACCATTACATCCTTGGGCAGTTTTACTCCTGCTGCTTTTACATTCTCTTTAACTTGAGACGGCTTAGTTGCACCCATGATGGCACTTGAAACATTGGGATTTTGTAGCACCCAAGCAATTGCTAGTTGACCCATTGTCAGATCTACGCTTTTGGCAATTGGTGTCAATTTTTGAACTGCGGTTAAGACATCATCGCGCATCCATCGAGAAATCATGTCAGCACCAGATTTTTTATCTGTAGCCCGCGATCCAGCTGGCGGCTTCTTGCCCGGTAAATATTTTCCAGTTAAAACACCCTGCGCCATAGGAGACCAAACAATTTGACCGATGCCCTCTTTCTGACTTAGTGGCACCACTTCACTTTCGATAACTCTCCAAAGTGCAGAATATTGCGGCTGGCTAGAGACAAAACGGTTATATCCCTTGGCATCTTGAATACCTAAAGCATCGCTTATTTGCGCAGCGTTCCATTCTGAGAAACCGATGTAATGAACTTTGCCAGATCGAATTAGATCATCGAAGGCGCTCAGTGATTCTTCCAGCGGTGTTTCATAGTCAAAGCGATGCATTTGATACAGATCGATGTGATCAGTATTCAAGCGCTTAAGCGAGGCGTTGCACGATTCGATGATGTGCTTTCGAGAGAGCCCACGATCATTTTTGCCAGAGCCTGTTGGCCAATAAACTTTGGTGAACAATTCATAAGATTCACGCTTCATGCCTTTAAGTGCTTTGCCAAGTACAGATTCAGCTTTGGTTGCGGCATAAACATCGGCGGTATCAAAGGTAGTTATCCCTAGGTCGTAAGCGGTGCGGACACATTTAATTGCCGCATCAGATTCAACTTGCGAGCCGTGTGTAATCCAATTTCCATAAGAAATCTCAGATACGTACATTCCTGAACTGCCAAGGCGTCTATATTCCATGGACAAAACCATACCCTGCCAGTCAAGTGATGCGTGTTGAGTTGCAGGAGGGCTATCTATATGGTTTATTTCGCAGGTAAGGCATAAAGAAAAATTTAATATCGAGAGCTTTCTTTTAGGGGAAGTCGGTGAAAATCCGACGCTGACCCGCAACCGTAAGAGCGCCAAAGGCGCTTAAGTCGGATTACCTAATGGAAAAGTGGATTTAGACCAACACCCGCCGAGGTTTGCGGGGCGTAGTCTCAAGAAAAGTATTTTTATACTTTATTTGCTGCTACCCCTGTGGGACTCTTAAAATTCGAGAGGCTACACAATCAAAATGCAGATTCATTTCATATCAAGAAAAAAAATAACAGCAGGCGCGATTTTATTTCTCGCTTTTTCAAGCCTAGCCTTCGCACCTAGCACCAATGCAGCAGAAAAAGGCTGGCGTTACTGGGGTTACTACCAAGCAGCACCTGGTGCAAAAACTTGGACAGCTGCCATGACCGGACCAACAGTTGACATCAAAGATGGTGCAGTCGAAGGCTGGTCATTTGTATTTAGCGCAGATGACATTCCTTCGATTGCACCGTCTGTAAAGCCAGATTTCAAGGCAATTTGTGGCAAGACAAAGGCAGATAAAGATACAAAGCGAATCGCGCTGGTGATCGATTTCGGTTCTAAGGCATTTGCACCGAAAGGTGAAAAAATTCAGAAAACCTTCACAACCTGTGTAAGAACTGCAAAAGCATCGCAAGGTATTGATGTGCTTGGTCAGGTTGCCAAAATTCGCGCAGATAAGAGCGGGTTAATTTGTGGATTAAATGGCTATCCAGCCAAAGAGTGTGGGGTTGAAATTATGACTCCTGCATCCCTTAAGAAATAGTTAAGACTGTATGAGATCGCTGCATCCGCTTACTTGGTGGATCTGGTCCCTGCTAATTGTTGGCGCAGTTATTGCAACCAATAGTGCGTGGGTGGCCGGATTGGCCATAGCGGTTGCAGCGATTTCAGTGCATAAATTTGCAGAGGATGCGCCTTGGGCGAAATCATTTTGGTTCTCACTTCGGCTGGGCGCCATAATTTTAGTTATACGAACCATGGTTGGCGTCTTGATAGGTGTTCCGATTCCAGGTACCAAGTTGTTCAGTGTTCCGATATTGCCACTTCCAAGTTGGATCGCCGGAATCAGAATTGGCGGAGTCGTTACCCAAGAGCGATTGCTCTCCTCGATTCATGAAGGTCTAATAATTATTGCGGTGATCTGCTTATTTGGTGCCGCAGTATCACTTACAAGTCCACATAAACTTTTACGAGTTACCCCAGTTGTTATCTACGAGTTTGGAGTTGCAACGGTTATTGCAACCTCCGCTCTTCCGCAATTGGTGCAGAGTGTGGGGCGCATTAGGCGGGCACGTACTCTTCGTGGGGATGAAAACCCTTCATGGCGGTCTATTGCAATTCCCTTGCTTGAAGATTCACTCGCGCGATCTTTGGAATTGGCGGCAGCAATGGATTCTCGTGGCTACGGGGTTAGCCGAAAGAGGTCTAGATATCGCCCCATTCTCTGGCAGCAAATTGACTCAGCAGTTATCGCAAGCGCACTATCTGCCCTTGCTTTGGCGTTAGTACTGCGCTGATGATTAATTTTTCTAACGTATCTCTTATTTATCCCACTTCGACAAAAACTATTTTGGAAGACCTCTCATTTTCAATCGTGGAAGGCGAACTCGTTCTTGTAATCGGTTCGACTGGAACCGGTAAGACTTCCCTTCTGCAATTGATAAACGGGCTGGTTCCACATCACACCGGTGGAATTCTGGCCGGTGATATCACGGTGGATGGAATTTCCACCAAACTCGTTCGCCCAGGAGAACTCGCTCACTTAGTTGGAATTGTTGGACAAAACCCAGCGCAAGGATTTGTTACCGACACCGTCGAAGAAGAGTTGGCCTTTGGAATGGAGGCGCTCAACCTTGCTCCAGATTTAATGCGTAAACGTGTCGAAGAAATTCTGGATTTGTTGGCGCTG
>CAWUTY010000024.1:0-3665 GCA_963925575.1 Candidatus Nanopelagicaceae bacterium | reverse complement strand
GAATGAATTCGGCCTTGCGTGCCCCCAACGGGATTCGAACCCGTGTTACCGCCGTGAAAGGGCGATGTCCTAGGCCCCTAGACGATGGGGACGTTTGAGGCTCGCAAATCGTACCTTCTAGAGGGGTGCTAACCAAAATCGGTTATTTGCCTGCCCAGGAATGGTGGAAAGTAAGGTGATTTAGAGAAGTGCCCACTGAATAGTTATTGAAACAGTGACATCTTGTTGACCTAGATCAACAACAGTTGCATCCGTTTCAGCGGCTTTTGCCATCGCCATAACAGGTGGATAGCTAATTGGGCTTGAGTTCTCAACTAAGTAATTAACGCGACCAAGTTTTGCACCTAACAATTTGGCATATGAAGTTGCTTTCGCTTTCGCGTTTTTAACTGCATTTGCGCGTGCAGATTCAGTTGCAGCCGATGAATCAAGAACAAAAGGAGTAACTCCTTGAATCTGCAGATCATCACCGCCTGCTGCAACAACGGCATCGACAACTACGCCTGCATTTTCCGCGTTCTTAATTGTTACAACAAATCCTTGTGATCCGCGATAACCAATCAAAACCGAACCTTTGTCTTGGGTGTAGTTATATTCAGGATAAACCGAGATGCTCTGGGTTGCGATATCGCCTTTTAAAATTCCTGCTTTAGTCAGCGCCGCGCGAACTGCCGCTGCCGCAGTTGAAGTCTTTGATAGAGCATCTTTATTAGATCCCGATACAACAGAAACATTGGCGTTCAAGCGAACCGCATCAGGGGTGACTTTGATTGATCCCTCAGAGTTAACTGTTACATAACGCGTAGCAGTCGTTGCCGCGTTGGCAGGAAGAGATAGCGCCGCACCCCCAACCAGAGTTAGAGCGATTGAGATGGCTGCGAACTTGCGAAAACGTGTTGTAGTCATGGGTTAAGTATCTCCTATTTAGTTATTTGTGGCTGTGATGGTTCTGTGAAAATTATGTGATTTAAAGGGAGCGGTAAAGATCGACGTGATCTTTAATCATGCGATCGAGTGAGAAATACTGCGCAGCGCGCCCCTTGCCTGCCTCACCCATCATCTTTCGCAACTGAGCATCTCGTACTAACTTTTCAATCGCATCAGCCATTGCTGGCGCCGATGTTTGCGTTAGATAGCCCGTACTTTCATTTATAACGATATCTGAAATAGATCCAACGCTTGTTGCAACTATTGGCAGGCCTGCTTGGGCTGCTTGAATTAAAGTCAGTGGAATTCCTTCATTATCGGAAGTAAGAATTGCGATGTCACTTGCAGCCAATATTTGATCAATATCGCTGCGCCAGCCAAAGAAGGTAACGTTTAATTGTTCGCGTTGACAGCGCGCCTTTGAACTTTCAAAGAGTTCGCCTTCGCCAGCAACCAAAAAACGTAGATCTAAGCCGCGTGTTTTACATTCTGAAGCAACATCTAATAAGCGATCAGGACGTTTAATCTGAGTCAAACGCCCCACAAAAGTTATATATAAAGTTTCATTACTAAATCCAAGAGCGCTTTGTGCCATAACTTTTGCAATTGCCTTTGGCGCAGGAAGTCCCGGAAAGAAAACGCGATATTTATCCGTGCGGCCGATACCTGCGGCAACTAAGTCATCGCGCACCTTGGTGCCAATTGCAATCAAAACACTAGTTCGTGCTGCCAAAACTTTTTCAATCAAAATAACTAACTTAGTAATAGTCCCGCTGAAATACCCATGTAGTAAATGTCCATGGAAAGTGTGAACGCGAACCGCTCCGCGACCGGCGAGAAGTGAAGCTAAGCGACCCAAAACTCCAGCCTTAGCAGTATGTGTATGAATTACATCTGGTTTAAATTTGCGAATCAATGAAACCAAACCAAAGAACGCCTTCAGGTCTGCGATTAATGAAACTGAACGTCCCAAACCAGCGATGCGAGTTGCCTTGATATCAGTTGCGACAGTGTCTAAATAGTCTGCTTCATTTTCATCGCAATAACCAGTGACCAAAATTTGATCAAAGGCTGTCTTATCTAAGCCGCGCATAAGTTCGGCGACGATCACAGCAGGACCACCCACATTCATACGGGCGATTATCTGCATTACCTTTACTTGCGCGGCCATGTGGTTATCTTCTCGTAAAAAAGCGCAATAATTGCGCACATGGGCAGTGGTGAATTCGTATCTAGGTGCACCGCTGATTCGCTGGTGCGGGCAGCCCAATTACTAAAAGATGGTGGCTTAGTAGCTCTGCCTACTGAGACCGTCTATGGAATTGGCGCAGATGCCACAAATCAAAGTGCGGTTGCCCGCATTTATAAAGTAAAAGGGCGCCCTACAGATCATCCACTAATCGTTCATATCTATTCGATGCAATCACTTGGTGATTGGGCAGATGAGATTCCAAGTTACGCAATTTCACTGGCTCGTGATTTCTGGCCCGGTCCAATGACTCTGGTATTAAAGCGTTCGATCCTGGCTGAAGATTTTGTTACAGGGGGACAGCCAACTGTAGGACTGCGCGTTCCAGACCACGCAGTTGCACTCGCACTTTTATCTGCCTTTGGAAAAATTGGTGGCCAAGGAATTGCAGCGCCTAGTGCCAATCGTTTTGGCCATGTCTCGCCGACAACTGCGCAAGCAGTTCAAGAGGAACTTGGCGAATATCTTGAAAGCAAAGATCAGATTTTAGATGGCGGTCCATCAACTGTTGGCGTTGAATCAACCATTATCGACTGCACCTCAGATGCCCCGCGTATTTTGCGACCAGGTGCAATCACCATTCAAATGATTGAAGAATCAACTGGGTTAAAAGTTTCAACTGTCCAAACAGATATTCGGGTAAGTGGATCACTAGAAAATCATTACTCACCACAAGCATCAGTCTTTCTAAACCGCACGCCCAAGTCAGGTGAAGGTTTTATTGCACTTGCAGCCTTACAAACTCCTGAAAATGTAATTCGTTTGGCATCACCAGGCAACGTTGAAGAGTTTGCTCGTGTCATGTATTCCGCACTTCGCGATGCGGATGCAAAAGGTCTTAATTCTGTTGTTGTTTCAGAGCCAGCCGGAGATGGCCTCGCCCTTGCGATTCGTGACCGCTTAATGCGAGCGTCCAAAGGGCGATAAAACTCCGCTAAGATACGGCGCGTATTTAGCGCAGATTTTGCTGAATATCAGTGGAGCCTATAGCTCAGTCGTTAGAGCAACGGACTTTTAATCCGTGGGCCGTCGGTTCGAGCAGCAATCTGGAAAGGCCTTGCTGGGAGATCTTTTGCATAAATCCACGGTATCGGGTGAATTAAATAATCAGGGAGATGGGCAAGAAACACTCAGTCAATAATAGTAGTGAGAGTTTAGTGACCATTCGGTCGCGCAGAAATTCAGGCCATCTATTAGAACTCAGATGGCTGCGAGATTACTTCCTGGGCGGTGTTGAAATTTCTGGTTGAGGGGTCATTTTCAAGCTAACTTAAGGGGTGAAATTAGAAGGTAAAACTCCGATACGATTGCTCAGCGATCATGATTTCAGGCGTAATTGGCTGATAATCGCAGTTCGCAGTGGGGCCTATAGCTCAGTCGGTAGAGCAACGGACTTTTAATCCGTGGGTCGACGGTTCGAGCCCGTCTGGGCCCACTCACAAATCACCAGTAGTTACAGTTTTAATGCTCTAAATTAGCAATTGTTCCT
>CAWUTY010000023.1:0-3164 GCA_963925575.1 Candidatus Nanopelagicaceae bacterium | reverse complement strand
ATCGAGATCATTTTGGAAGTCTGGGCAAAGAAGTCATTGCCCTTATCGTCAACAACGGTGAAGGCTGGGAAATCAACAACATCTATCTTCCAGACCGCTTCCATTCCTAGATCTTCAAAATCAAGAACTTCAACTTTCTTGATGCAATCTTGAGCTAAGCGAGCTGCGGGTCCGCCGATTGATCCTAAATAGAAACCACCATTGTTCTTGCAAGCATCGGTCACCGCTTTAGAGCGATTGCCCTTTGCCAGCATTACAAAAGATCCGCCAGCTTTTTGGAATTGATCAACGTAAGAATCCATACGTCCGGCAGTTGTCGGACCAAAGGAACCGGATGCATAACCCGTTGGAGTCTTGGCAGGGCCGGCGTAATAAACAGCGTAATCCTTCATATATTGCGGCAGTGGCTTGCCAGCATCGAGGGCTTCCTTAATTCGGGCATGTGCCAAATCGCGCGCAACCACGATTGTGCCGGTGAGTGCGATGCGAGTTTTAACTGGGTGCTTGGAAAGTTCGGCGCGCACCGCATCCATTGGTTGATTTAAATCAATTCGAACTAAATTATCGTCTAGATGTTCATCAGTTGTATCGGGCAAGAAGCGTGCGGGATCGCGTTCTAACTCTTCAAGGAAGATGCCATCTTTAGTGATTTTGGCTTTTGCCTGTCGATCGGCGGAACAAGAAACCGCAATTGCGATAGGCAGGGAGGCCCCGTGACGAGGCAAGCGGACTACGCGCACATCGTGGCAGAAGTACTTGCCGCCAAATTGCGCGCCGATTCCTAAGGTGCGCGTTAGTTCAAGTACTTTTTCTTCAAGTTCGATATCGCGAAAACCATGTCCAGTTGCCGCATCCCCTGATGTTGGAAGTGAATCTAAATACTTTGTGCTGGCCAGTTTTGCAGTCTTTACTGTGTGCTCAGCGCTGGTTCCACCGATGACAATTGCCAAGTGATAGGGCGGACACGCTGCGGTGCCGATAGAGCGAAGTTTTTCATCTAGCCAAGTCATAAATGATGCTGGATTTAGTACTGCTTTAGTCTCTTGATATAAAAATGATTTATTAGCGCTGCCGCCACCTTTGGCGAAAAACATAAAGTTGTAGTCATCTTGGTGATCAGTATCAGCATAAATCTCGATTTGGGCAGGCAAGTTATTGCCGGTGTTCTTCTCTTCCCAAGTGGTGACAGGTGCCATCTGCGAATAACGCAGGTTTAACTTGGTAAATGCGTCATAAATTCCTTGAGAGATCGCAATCTCATCTTTGGAAGTCGTCAATACAAATTGACCCTTTTTGCCCATCACCAGTGCGGTGCCAGTGTCTTGGCACATCGGCAAGATTCCACCTGCTGAAATATTGGCGTTCTTGAGAAGATCTAAGGCGACGAAGCGATCATTAGGCGAGGCTTCGGGGTCCTTCAAGATATTGGCAAGTTGTTGTAAATGTTCTGCGCGCAGGTAATGTGAAATATCGTGAATTGCAGTTTTGGTAAGAAGGGTTAGCGCCTCAGGTGATACTTGTAGAAATTCGCGATCTCCGAGTTTTATAACGCTAACACCTGCTTTACCAATATTGCGATACTTAGTTTTATCCGCGCCAATCGGCAATAAATCAGAGTATGAAAACTGGAGAGACATTATTGCGCCGGCTTCTTTGCGGCATCAAGTTTTTTCTTTGCCCCGTCTAACCATTCTTGGCAGATCTTGGCTAGCTCTTCGCCGCGTTCCCAAAGTTTTAAGGATTCCTCCAGCGTTGCACTGCCATCTTCGAGTGATTCAACGATTTCAGCTAGCTCATCACGAGCTTGTTCATATGAGGGCTTTGCATCCTTTGCGACCATAGGGCAAATCTACTCGCTTGCCAGCACGCTGGCACTTGCCTCGCCCTTTGCCGCACGAATGCGCAGCACATCACCGGCCTTTAACTTTGTGGCATCGCGCACAATTTTTCCGCCACCAATTTGAACCACCGAATAGCCTCGGTCCATAGTTGATTGCGGTGAAAGTGAACGCAAATGTGCGATTACACCCTTGATCTCTTTCTTTTCAATATCTAGCAGCGCCTTAAACCCACGATGTGAACGATCGCGCAGCGCAATTAAATCATCTTTACGCACCTTAATCATCACACTTGGATCTTTCATAACAGGGCGATTGCGCAACTGGGCTATTTGATTTAGCTCGTACTCAACGCTGGCAAGCAAGCGGCGATACATTCGATCGCGAATTTTATTGATATCGGCGATCTCTTGTTCGATATCTGGAACTACTCTCTTTGCCGCATCAGTCGGAGTTGATGCGCGAACGTCGGCGACCAAATCAAGAAGAGGAGAATCTTTCTCGTGGCCGATCGCGCTAACAATTGGAGTTTCACAACTTGCTGCCAGGCGCACTAAAGATTCATCGCTAAATGGCAGCAGGTCCTCAAATGATCCACCACCACGAGTAATAATGATGACATCAACATCTTCGATCGCTTCTAGTTCACGCAGAGCAGCAGATACTTCAACAACGGCTGCCGCGCCTTGCACTGCAACTTCGCGGATCTCAAATTCAACTGCGGGCCAGCGACGCTTAGCGTTCTCAACTACATCTTTTTCGGCATCGGTATTGCGACCGCAGATCAAGCCAACTTTACGTGGCAACTTCGGCAGCGCAACTTTGCGATCTGCACTAAATAAACCTTCAGCTGCCAGCAGCGACTTTAGCGCCTCAAGGCGTGCCAATAATTCACCAACCCCGACTTGGCGAATCTCTTTGGCAGACATTGTCAGCGATCCATTTTTAGTAAACCACGAAGGTTTTGCGTAAATAACTACGCGCGCATTTGCAGGCAGTGGTTGCACTGCGGCCAAAACGTTTTTGTAACACATCACCGAAAGGCTCATATCAACCGAGGTATCGCGCAGGCGCATAAATGCCATTCCACCGCTGCGTTCGTTGAGTTCTGAGATCTCGCCTTCAATCCAAATTGGCCCTAAGCGATCTACATAATCTTTGATCGCCTCAGAGACCACCCGAACTGGTGCGGGGGATTCACTTGAAGTTTCGAACATGGGGCGAGCCTAATAGACTCACCCACATGGCTAAGAGAGTTCTCCTTGCAGCGCCACGCGGATATTGCGCCGGCGTAGACCGCGCGGTTATTACCGTCGAGAAATCGCT
>CAWUTY010000022.1:0-12233 GCA_963925575.1 Candidatus Nanopelagicaceae bacterium | reverse complement strand
ACGAAGCGTCTTAACCAGCGCTGTCGCATCGGTAGCCGCAATTGCCTTGGCAATATCTTGAACCTCCTTGCCGTATTTGGCGCCAAGTGATTTGAAATTAGCCTTGATTGAGATATTAACTAAATCTCCATCGGCATCAGCAATATCCGCAAGGTCAATCACATTTAGCTCATCTGAGATCTGATCCTTCATATCCTTCGGCAACTTAGACCAACCGTTTGCTGAAATCAGTGCACGTTGAAGTGGCTGGCGAATCTTGATCGCTGATTCGGCGCGAGCGGCGCGACCAAGTTCCACAACCCGACGAGTCATTGCAACCTGCGCATTTAACTCCAGATTAATTAGAGCAGCATCTGCGACAGGAAAATTAGTTAGGTGAACTGAATCTGCAGCCTTTGGATCGGCCATCTTTACCAACTCTTGCCAAACATGTTCGGTGATAAATGGAACCATTGGAGCCAGTAGCTGAGTTAGCGTCACTAGACATTCGTGCAAGGTGCCAAGGGCGGCCACATCGCCATCCCAGAAGCGACGACGCGAGCGACGCACGTACCAATTAGATAGATCATCGATGAATCGTGCCAGCGCTTTTCCGGCCATCTGCGAATCAAATTCTTCATAAGCGACATCAACTTCTTGAATTAACGAATTGAGTTCGCTCAAGATCCAACGATCCATCATGGAGCGATCTTTAACCGCTGGGATTTGGGAAATTTCGAAGTTCGATGACTGCGCATAGAGAGTATGGAAAGAGATGGTGTTCCAGTAAGTAAGCAAAGTCTTTCGAACAACATCACTGATCGCATCGTGGCCTACGCGACGGGCTGACCATGGGGAACCTGCCGCCAACATGTACCAGCGCACAGCATCGGCGCCATGTTGATCCATTAGCGCAATTGGCTCAAGTACGTTGCCTACGTGCTTGCTCATCTTGCGACCATCTTTATCTAAGATATGGCCCAGGCAGAGAACGTCCTTATAAGAGCCTTTATCAAATACCAAAGTACCGATAGCCATCAAGGTATAGAACCAGCCACGAGTTTGATCAATTGCTTCGCAGATAAAGTCAGCAGGGTAGGCAGCTTCAAATTTTTCAACTGAGCCAGGCTTATGCGGATAACCCCACTGCGCAAATGGCATCGCACCAGAGTCATACCAACAATCAATAACTTCAGGAACGCGCGTCATTGTTTTGCCACAAGTAGCGCAAGGGAAGTCGATGTCATCTACAAAGGGACGGTGTGGATCTAAGTTAGATAGTTCTTGCCCAGCAAGTCCGCCTAGTTCAGCAAGTGAATCTACGCAGATCTCATGCTTTTCTTCACAACGCCAAATTGGGAGAGGAGTACCCCAATAGCGATTTCGCGATAGCGCCCAGTCAATATTGTTATTTAGCCAGTCTCCATAACGACCAGTCTTAATTGTTTCAGGATGCCAGTTGGTCGCATTATTCTCTCGAATCAACGCATCTTTAATTGATGTCGTACGGATATACCAAGAAGGTTGTGCGTAATAAATCAGCGCAGTATGGCAGCGCCAGCAATGCGGATAAGGGTGCTCAAAGGGTTGGTGCTTATATAAAACACCACGAGATTTAAGTTCTTTTACTAAAATTTTGTCAGCATCTTTAAAGAAAATTCCACCAACTAGTGGCACATCGCTTAAGAATGTTCCATCAGGTGCGATTGGATTTACCACCGGCAGCCCATAACCACGACAAACCGCTAAGTCATCGGCGCCAAATGCGGGGGATTGGTGGACTAGCCCTGTTCCATCTTCAGTTGTGACATAGGTTGCGAGAACTACAAAATGTGAGTCTGGGATATCAACTAAATCAAGGGGGCGCTGATAATTGGTGTGTTCTAGCTCCTTACCTTTTAGCCTCTTAAGTACTTTAATTTCTCCAGTTAAAGCTGACAGAAGTAGTTCTGCAACGACCAGCACTTCTCGGTTCTCTTCAACAATTACTTCGACTACAACATAATCGACATCGGGATGCACTGCGATTGCTGTATTTGAAACTAGCGTCCAAGGAGTAGTTGTCCAGACCAAAAGTGCGGCGCCTAATTCTGCAAGTGCACCAGATGTGATCGGAAAGCGCACATAAACCGAAGGATCTGTAACGCTCTCATAGCCTTGCGCAAGCTCATGATCGGAAAGCCCGGTTCCGCAACGCGGGCAATACGGAGCAACGCGATGATCTTGAACCAAGAGACCTTTCTTCCAGATCTCTTTTAAGCTCCACCAAACACTTTCTACATATTCCGGAGCCATAGTCCAATAGGCCTGATCAAAATCAACCCAGAAACCCATTCTGTTGGTCATCGTTGTGAAAGCGCCAACGTGGCGAGTTACAGATTCACGACACATCTCATTAAAGGCAGAGATTCCATATTTTTCAATGTCGCCTTTTCCAGAAAATCCCAACTCTTTTTCAACCGCAATTTCAACTGGCAAACCGTGGCAATCCCATCCTGCTTTGCGAATTACATATTTACCCTTCATTGTTTGATAACGCGGAAAGACATCTTTAAAGACGCGCGCTTCAATATGGTGGGTGCCAGGCATACCGTTAGCGGTCGGTGGGCCTTCATAAAAGGTCCACGGCTGGGCGCCAACTCGCGCCGCAGTACTTGCCTGGAAGATTGAGTGCGTGCGCCAGAAATCCAAAATCGAACGTTCCATCGCAGGAAGGTCGATTTGGGCAGAAATTGGACGCATAGTCATGAGAGGGAGAGTCTAATCCCTAGCCCTGATTTACATGATCACTCTAATTAATACGAGCGCATCAATTAAAAGGTAAGAATTCACGCTCTCCCTGAGTGGCAAAGTTGGAGGTGCGCCAAAAAGAGCATAAGGTGCGCGGCGTGCCAGCAAAAAAGAAAGCCTCTGCCAAAAAGGTAGCTAAGAAAGCCCCTGCTAAAAAGGTGGCTAAGAAAGCTCCAGTAAAGAAATCTGCTGCCAAAAAAGCGCCAGCTAAAAAAGCGCCGGGTCGCCCGTTTCCTTCCAAAGTTGGCAAGACAACTCTCACAGTTGATGAGAAATCGCAGACCGTTAGCGTTGCAACCGTTGTTGCACCAGTTTCCACACCTGTGATCGAAGAACGTCGACTAGTAATGCCGCCACCTCCACGCCCAGTAAAGAGCGGCAAGAAAGTGGCACCCCTTAAGCCAATTAAGGCAGCGCCGACTCCAGTTACTGCCAGCGATGGCGAGGCGCCATGGTCTGGTGCAGAGTTAAAAGCTGTCCGCACTGAAATTTCCAAGGAGTTAGCGCGTCTACGCGTAGAACTCGCGCACGTAGAAGCCGAAATGAATGAGTTAATCACTGAATCTGGTGAAGGCGCCGGAGATGATCAAGCCGATTCTGGCACGAAGACATTCGAACGCGAACACGAGATGTCTCTAGTAATTAATGCGCGAGATATGGTCTTGCAGACCGAGCGCGCTCTTGATCGAATCGATAATAAAAGTTATGGAAATTGTGAAGAATGCGGCTACGCAATTGGTAAAGCGCGACTTCAAGTCTTTCCTCGCGCAACTCTCTGCATGATCTGCAAGCAGAAGGAAGAGCGGCGCTAAGGTGCGCCCCAGTTCTAAACTCTGGAAAAGGCTCTACACGATTGCTTGGGCCGTTTGGCTCTTTGATTTTGCTACAAAAGTTTGGGCAATTAACAATCTAAGTGCAAGTAACCCAACCAAAATAATTGGTAATTTTCTACAACTAACTCTTATCCGAAATTCGGGCGCCGCATTTAGCCTGGCGCAAGGAGCCACGATTGTCTTTACTATTTTCGCAATATTGGTCGTCGTAGCAATTGCCTACTATGCACCGCGCATCACATCTGGTGGCTGGTCGGTAGTTCTAGGACTAGCCCTTGGTGGAGTCCTCGGCAATCTAACTGATCGCATCTTTCGCAGCCCCGGGTATTTCACGGGACATGTAATCGATTGGATTGAGCTGACGCATTGGCCAGTATTTAATCTGGCAGATACCGCTATTGTGGTTGCAGCAGGTATCGCAATAGTTCTTTCGATCCGCAATATTTCACCGATGGGGGCTTAAATGTCACGCGAAGTGCGCACTTTAAGTGTCCCTGAAGGTGTTGCTGGCGAACGCATCGATAGCGCATTGACTCGCGTTCTTGGACTATCTCGCACCGCAATTGTTCGCTTGCTTGAAGATGGTGACATCACTACTAGTGGTCGCGCCATGACAAAATCTGAACGCGTTACAGATGGACAAATTATTGATGTCCTAATGCCGGAACCGTTAAATCAAGATCCCATTCCTTTGACTCCACTGGCTGGTTTAACTGTTGTTTACGATGATGAAGATATTGTCGTAATTGATAAGCCGGTCGGATGCGCCGCGCACCCCAGCCCGGGTTGGATGGGTCCAACAGTTGTTGGTGCACTTACTGCCGCCGGATACACAATCTCTACATCAGGTCCGGCTGAGAGAGCGGGCATCGTTCACCGCCTAGATGTTGGTACTAGCGGATTGATGATCGTAGCCAAGACTGACCGCGCCTATACAAAGTTAAAAGATGCCTTTCGCAGCCACGAAGTCGAAAAAACTTATCACGCACTTGTGCAAGGACATATGGATCCAGTCACCGGAACAATTGATGCACCGATTGATCGCCACCCTAAAGAAGATCATCGCTTTGCAGTTGTTGCAACAGGTAAAGAGAGCATTACGCATTACGAAGTAATCGAGTTCTACCGTTCGGTCTCGCTCGTAAAAGTTGAATTAGAAACTGGGCGTACTCATCAAATTCGTGTTCACTTCTCTGCACTAAACCACCCACTAGTTGGTGACACGACTTATGGCGCAGATCCAGTGCTCGGCAAATCTTTGGGGATGTCACGACCTTGGTTGCACGCCCTCGAACTGCGCTTTGACCATCCCGTTAGCAAGCAACCGCTACTTTTAAAAGCTGCCTATGCACCCGACCTTCAGGCTTGTCTGGCGTTGCTATCCGAAGCTGTTCTGCCTTAACCACTAACCTTGTGCAACTGTGACGACTGATAACCCAACAACTACTGCGAATAAGCGCGACTCTTTCGTACACCTGCACGTTCACACCGAATACTCAATGCTCGATGGTGCCGCTCGCGTTGGCGATTTAGTCGAAGAAGTTGCGCGCCTGGAAATGCCAGCTATTGCTATGACAGATCACGGAAATGTTTTCGGCGCCTTTGATTTTTATAAGCAGGCCACTAAGGCCGGGGTAAAACCAATCATCGGAATCGAAGCCTATGTCGCGCCTGAGTCGCGCCACGAGAAAAAACGTGTGCAATGGGCAGATGGCGGTGATGATGATGTTTCCGGCGGCGGGGCATATACACACATGACGATCTTGGCCGAGAACAACCACGGCCTTGCAAACCTGTTTCGCCTTTCCTCGCTGGCATCCCTTGAAGGTTATTACTACAAGCCACGTATGGATCGCGAACTGTTGTCGAAGTACGCCGATGGGCTAATCGCAACTACGGGATGTCCTGGCGGGGAAATTCAGACACGTTTGCGCATGGGCAATTACAAAGAAGCGATGCGTGCGGCAAGTGACTACCGAGATATTTTTGGGGCAAATAATTTCTTTCTAGAGTTAATGGATCACGGCATTGAGGTTGAAACGCGGGTAAAAACAGATTTACTAAAGCTCGGTCGCGAATTAAAACTGCCGCTGCTTGCCACCAACGATCTGCACTACACGCGACATGAAGATGCCCCGGCACACGAGGCGCTGCTCTGCGTTCAATCCGGTTCAACTCTGGCCGATCCAAAGCGATTTAAATTTGATAACGATGAGTTCTACTTAAAGACTCCAGCACAAATGCGTGAACTCTTCAGAGATATCCCGGAAGCGTGCGATAACACCTTACTTATTGCTGAGCGTTGTAACGTCAAATTGCGCGAAGGTGAAAATTTAATGCCGGCCTTTGCTGTTCCAGCGGGGGAGACCGAAGATAGTTGGTTGCGTAAAGAATCCGAACGTGGATTGCAAAATCGTTTCGGTGACAGAGTCACTCAGCCCCATGTAGATCGCCTTAACTATGAACTTGGCGTTATGGAGAAGATGGGATTTCCTGGCTACTTCCTCGTCGTTGCAGACCTAGTTAGCTATGCCAAGAAAGTTGGAATTCGAGTTGGCCCAGGTCGTGGATCTGCAGCGGGATCTTTAGTTGCTTACTCACTTGGCATAACTGGCTTGGATCCCATCGAACATGGATTACTTTTCGAACGCTTCTTAAATCCAGAACGTATCTCAATGCCGGATATTGATCTGGATTTTGATGAAAGACGTCGCGGAGAAATGATTCGCTATGCAACTGAAAAATATGGTGCAGATCGCGTTGCGCAGATAATTACTTACGGAACGATCAAATCGAAACAATCCATTAAAGATGCAACCCGCGTTCTTGGATACCCATATGTAATTGGGGAGAAGTTAACCAAGGCGCTTCCGCCGTCGGTGATGGGTAAAGATATTTCTCTATCTGGCGTCTTTGATACAACTGATCCACGTCATGGCGAAGCGGGAGAATTCCGCGATCTCTATCAAAGTGATCCAGATTCTAAGAAAGTTGTTGATCTAGCGCGAGGTTTAGAAGGGTTAAAGCGTCAGTGGGGGGTTCACGCTGCAGGTGTAATTCTCTCGCGTGAGCCACTACTGGATGTAATTCCAATCCATCGTCGCGAGGCCGATGGAGCGATCATCACCCAATTCGATATGGGTGCCTGCGAATCTACTGGTTTATTGAAGATGGACTTCCTTGGCCTACGAAATCTTTCAGTATTAGATGATGCGCTCTTAAATATTACAGAAAATCAAGGTATCGATGTGGTTCTCGAAGATTTACCACTTCATGATCAAAAGACTTTTGAACTCTTATCGCGTGGTGACACACTTGGTGTGTTCCAACTCGATGGTGGACCAATGCGCGCGCTACTGCGCAGCATGTCGCCCGATTCATTTGCAGATATTTCTGCGGTTATCGCCCTTTATCGCCCGGGACCAATGGGAGAAAATGCCCATAATAACTATGCCGATCGTAAGAATGGACGCAAACCGGTAGAACCAATTCACCCAGAACTCTTCGAACCGCTACAAGAGATTTTGGGAGATACCTACGGTCTTATTGTTTATCAAGAACAGGTAATGGCGATTGCCCAAAAGGTTGCAGGATTCTCACTGGGCCGCGCCGATTTATTACGTAAGGCGATGGGTAAGAAGAATAAAGAAATTCTAGATAAGGAATATGTTCCATTTGAAGCCGGCATGAAAGCAAATGGTTTCTCAACCGGTGCCATAAAACGTTTATGGGATGTTTTGATTCCATTCTCGGATTACGCTTTCAACCGTGCCCACAGCGCTGGCTACGGCGTTGTTTCATTCTGGACTGGTTACTTAAAAGCAAACTACCCAACCGAATATATGGCGGCGCTGCTGACAAGTGTGCGTGATGACAAAGATAAATCAGCCCTCTATTTATCTGAGTGTCGCCGAATGGGAATTAAAGTTTTGCCGCCTGATGTAAATGAATCAAATGCCGAATACACCCCGCGTGGTAAAGATATTCGCTTCGGTCTTGCTGCAATTCGCAATGTTGGTGAAGGTGTTGTGGCATCAATTAAGAGCGCGCGCGCAACTAAGGGTGCATTCACATCTTTTGGAGATTTTCTAGCCAAAGTCGACGCGCAGGTTTGCAATAAGAAAACAATTGAATCACTGATCAAAGGTGGAGCTTTTGATTCTTTAGAGCATTCTCGCAAAGGCTTAATGACAATTCACCTTGAGGCAATTGATTCGGTTATCGAAACTAAACGCGCTGAGGCGATCGGACAATTTGATCTTTTTGGCGGAGAATCAATGACCCAAGTTGCCGGCTTAGATATTGAGATTCCAACTTTCGAATGGGACAAGGCAACGCTTTTAGTTTTTGAACGCGAAATGCTAGGGCTTTACGTATCCGATCATCCATTGTTAGGCGTGGAACATATTTTGCGGTCCAACACTGACATGTCCATCAGTGCACTCTTGGCAGATGAAAGCACTCCAGATGGCATGGTCACACTGGGGGGCCTAATTACTGGCGTACAAAGAAAAGTCTCTCGCCAGGGATCATCTTGGGCGATCGTTAGCCTGGAAGATCTCGAAGGAGCAATAGAAGTTCTTTTCTTTTCAAATACTTACAATCAATATGCAATGACGCTAATTGAAGATCGAGTCGTAACCGTTCGTGGACGTTTCGAACGTCGCGATGAAGTAGTGAGATTTACCGCACTAGAAATGAAATCTCTCGATATTTCAACTGGTCCCGTTGGTCCGCTGCTCATCTCGCTGCCGGTTTCACAATGCACTCCACCTATTGTCGATCGCATGAAAGAGATCTTGCGCTCTCATCCTGGAAAGCGCGAAGTTCATATGCAAATAGATGATCAAGGGACTCTAACGACTATGAAGATCGATGCACTAGTCACCGCATCTCCAAGTCTGAGCGCCGATCTCAAATCAATTCTCGGACCAGACTGCTTGATCCGAATTTAATCGCCGTACTTGTTCTATGGGCCAGCCATTAGACTTGGTCCATGATTCGTACGCTTGATCTGCGCGGTAAATCTCTTACCAAGGCTGGCTATCAGCGCGCTATTCCTCGTGCAACTTTAGATATCGCGGCTGCAATGCTGGTTATTGAACCAATATTAGAGCGCGTCAAAAATGGTGATGAATCTGAACTAATTAAATTAGCGCAAGAATTTGATGGCGTCACTCCGGATTCAATCAAAGTCTCACAAGGCGCGCTTGATAAAGCTCTGGCCGAATTAGATCCGCAGGTTCGCCAAGCCCTCGAAGTATCAATTACCAGAATTCGAAAAGTTCACACCGATCAGGTTCGGACAGAGAAAACTACTCAAGTTGTAGACGGTGGCCTAGTAACCGAACGTTGGATCCCGGTTGATCGAGTTGGTCTATATGTTCCTGGTGGACGCGCCGTTTATCCAAGTAGTGTTTTAATGAATGTTATTCCAGCACAAATTGCAAAAGTTTCCAGTATTGCCATCGCATCTCCGCCACAGAAGGAGTTTGGTGGCCTTCCACATCCCACAATCTTGGCCGCTTGTGCACTCCTTGGCATTACCGAGGTTTATGCAATTGGGGGGAGCGCAAGCAATCGCGCTCTTTGCCTATGGCATGGAAGGTTTATCGGAAAAGTGTGATCTCGTAACGGGGCCTGGAAATATCTATGTGGCTGCAGCTAAGCGTGCGCTACGCGGTGTCATCGGAATTGATTCAGAGGCCGGACCAACTGAAATCGCAATTCTGGCTGATGAAAGCGCTATCGCCTCTGATGTTGCAGCAGATCTGATTAGTCAAGCCGAACACGATGTAATCGCCGCTGCGGTATTGGTGACTGATTCGTTAAGTCTGGCCAATGGCGTTACCGAGGAATTACTCACACGTGTTACAAAAACTAAACATGCTGATCGCATCCGTGAAGCACTTGGTGGTATTCAATCTGCAATTGTCATAGTTGATTCAATTGCACAAGGGTTAGATGTAGTAAATGCTTATGCGGCCGAACACTTAGAGATTCAAACTAAGAACGCCGCCCTTGATGCTCTGCAAATTCGCAATGCTGGCGCAGTATTTATCGGCAGATTCTCACCTGTTTCACTCGGAGATTACTCGGCTGGATCAAATCACGTATTGCCTACGGGTGGATGTGCTTGCCACAGCAGTGGTTTATCAGTTCAAACATTCTTGCGCGGTTTGCACTACATCGAATATTCCAAGAGTGCTTTTGTAGATATTGCAGCAACAGTAATCACTCTCGCTAACTCTGAAGATCTACCGGCACACGGTGAGGCGATGACTGCGCGATTGGAAAATCTATGAGCGATCAAAACTGGCCGCTCTGGATGCCCTTGCGCGATGGCCTTAAACCACTTTCTCCATACGGTGCACCGCAAGTACCAGCACAGGCCACGCTAAATACAAACGAGAACCCTTATCCACCGTCACCAACTCTTGCCCAAGCAATTGCCGATCGCGTACATAGCGTTGCTACAAATCTAAATAGATACCCAGATCGCGATGCCGTCACCTTGCGGGGTGCTCTTGCAAAATTTATTAATTCCTTATCCGGCACTTCGTTTGGCGTGGAAGAAATTTGGGCGGCCAATGGCAGTAATGAAATTATTCAATCTCTCTTTATGGCCTTCGGAGAACGTCCTGCTCTGGGATTTACGCCGTCTTATTCAATGCACCCGCTAATTGCAAAAGTAATCGGCACTAAATGGAACGATGGTGGTCGTCGCGCTGATTTCTCCTTGGACTTAGCAAAGGCAATCCTAGACATTGCAAAAGTTAAACCAGGTCTGACTTTTATTACTACGCCAAATAATCCGACCGGCACGACAGTTACTCTGGCAGAGATCGAAGATTTAGCCATCGCAACAGGGAAAATCAATGGCCTTCTTATTGTCGATGAGGCATATGCCGAATTCTCAGATCAAGCATCTGCTGTGACGCTACTTGCCAAGTATTCAAATTTGGTTGTTATCCGAACCATGAGCAAAGCCTTCGCTTTCGCGGGAGCACGTTTGGGCTATTTGGTTGCAAATAAGGAACTGGTATCGGCGATGTTCTTAGTGAGACTTCCGTATCACTTGAGTTCGCTGACTCAAGCAGCGGCTGAGGTCGCGCTGCAGTATCAAAGCGAACTCCTTGGAAATGTTTCAACCTTGATCGAGTCGCGCAAATCAGTGGTGGCTGCCCTTGAAGAGTTAGGCCTACAAGTTATTCCGAGCCAAGCGAATTTCATTCTTTTCTCGGGATTTCCTATGGAGCCCGCGCAGTTATGGCGGCAAATGCTAGATCGCGGAGTTCTGATCAGAGATGTGGGATTATTAGCTCACTTACGCATGACCATTGGCAATGAAGCCGAGAATCAAAAATTTATTCAAGCCCTGCAGGAAATTCTGAACGGAGAAAGCCAGTGAGAACAGCTCGCGTAGAACGCAAGACCAAAGAGTCGCATGTAATTGTGGAGCTAAACCTAGATGGTGAAGGTGCAATTTCTGTAGATACAGGCGTTCCATTCTTTGACCATATGCTCTCGCAACTCGGTAAGCACTCTGGATTTAATCTAACCGTTAAGACAACTGGCGATATTGATGTCGATTCACATCACACAGTGGAAGATACCTCTCTTGCATTCGGCCAAGCCTTGCGCGAAGCACTTGGTGACAAAGTTGGTATCCGTCGCTTTGGTGATGCCATGGTCCCACTTGATGAAGTTTTGGTTCAGGCAGCGGTTGATCTTTCGGGGCGTCCATACTTAGTGCATCGCCAACCAGAAATCGTAGAATTAATTGGCACCTTTGATACAACGCTCGGCAAACATATTTGGGAATCTATTGTGGCTGAGGCGCATATTGCGCTCCACATTCGTGTACTTGAGGGGCGCAACGCGCACCACGTATTTGAAGCACAATTTAAAGCGGTTGCTCGCGCACTTCGTGATGCAGTCTCACTAGACGGTGGAATCGCAGGAGTTCCTTCTACCAAAGGTTCGCTGTAATAGTGATTGCAATTCTTGACTACGGGTCAGGTAATTTACGATCTGCCCAACGCGCCTTCGAACGCAGTGGCGCCGAAGTAGTCGTAACTTCCGACAGAGATGTAGCACTAAATGCTGCTGGATTAGTTGTTCCAGGTGTTGGTGCATTTGCTGCGTGCATGCGTGGCTTGATCAACGTGGGTGGTGATGAGATTGTGCGCGCTCGAGTTGCCGAGCAGAGACCAACGCTAGGAATCTGTGTTGGAATGCAGATTTTCTTTCGCGATGGCGATGAACATACCAATGGCGAACTGCATAAGGGCGTCGGTGTTTGGCAAGAAAGTGTTTCAAAGATGAAAGCTCCGATATTGCCACATATGGGTTGGAACACAGTTTCGGTCACCGGAAAATCAAATTTATTTAGCGGTCTTACAGATCAATCTTTTTACTTTGTTCATTCATATGCGGCAAAGGCTTCGGTCGGTGCTGCGCAAGCATGGACGACGCACGGTGAAAAGTTTCTAAGCGCAGTTGAAGATGGTGCTATTTGCGCAACGCAATTTCATCCGGAAAAATCAGGAGATGCTGGCTTAGCGCTGATAAAGAACTGGGTGGCAATGCTATGAATAATTCAAATTACTTAGAACTACTTCCTGCTGT